>JACQFF010000027.1 GCA_016200205.1 Planctomycetia bacterium | reverse complement strand
TGGTAGATCCTCGCTTAATCTGGTAGATCCTCGCTTAATCTGGTAGATCCTCGCTTAATCTGGTAGATCCTCGCTTAATCTGGTAGATCCTCGCTTAATCTGGTAGATCCTCTTTCCCTGGCTCGGGCAGCCAGAAGCAGGCGATGCTGCCGACCAAGTACACGAGCAGGGCCACGCCGGCGGCGGTGTACGCCATTTTGATCGGCGGAGAACCTCCCGGAACGAACGACTGCACGGCCATCGTGTTGGTAACCCAAGCAAACGACGTCCCGATCATCCGGCCGCCGATGTTGGCGGCAAATCCTTCGCCCGTCCCGCGCAGGTGTACGGGGTAGACGCGCGGCAGATAGTTGCCCCAAAAGCTGAATTGGGCGACTGTAAACAGAGCGGCAAAGAAAGCGCCGACCATAAGAGCGTTCACGCTATATGCCGGAGCAAAAACGAAGACGAGCGGGATCGCGATCAGGCC
This sequence comes from Planctomycetia bacterium, assembly GCA_016200205.1. GTDB lineage: Bacteria > Planctomycetota > Planctomycetia > Pirellulales > PALSA-1355 > PALSA-1355. Next base: position 13,681 of record JACQFF010000027.1, on the reverse strand, counting down.
CGGAATCTGAAAAGTTCTCAGCAGCTTTCGACGACTTACGATTTGAACAGCCAAAATTGCCAGTAGAAGGCGGCCCGCCAGTCCGCCGATTTCCTGAGCCGTGCCCACTCGCGCGGCCGTCTCCTGCTCGATTTTCTTTTGTGCTGGGACGGGCTTGCCTTCGGTTTCGGCTCGGACTTCCGGCACGCCCGGCACGATCTGCGGGATTTGTTGAATCGCGCCAAAAGCCGCGCCGTAGCTGCAGGCAAACATGATCGACGTGACAATCGTCGTTTGCCGCAGCCCAGGGGCGAACAATTCGCGGATGCTCGGGCGGCGCAACGTCCCGGCGGCGCGTTTTTGGGCCCAAATCGGCGATTCGGGCAAGAAGGGCCGAATGACAATCAAGGGAATGGCCGGGATCAACCCCGATATCAGCGTGTAGCGCCAGGGGGCGTGCGCGTCGGTGATCTCGCCGCCCACGAACGCCGCCCACTCGGGCAAAGCAATCCCGGGCAAAGACTCCCCATAGCTTGTTGCCAGGCCATAAGCCACGGCGGCCAGCAGCCCTCCGAACGACGAAAAGGCTTGCGTATAGCCCAACACGGTCTCTCGCTGCTTGGGGTCGGTGAACAGTTCTGCCAGCCATGCCACGGCCGCCACGAATTCGACGCACACGCCCACGAACTTCGCGCTCCGCAGGACCAGCAGCATTTCGACCGAGGTCGAGTAACCGGCCGCAAACGCCGAAAAGGCATACAGCAAAATGCTCCAGGTCAACACGCGGCGGCGACCCAGCCGGTCGGTCAAGTAGCCGCCGAACAGCCCGAATATGCCCCCGGCAAACGCGGGAACATAAAACTGTTGACCGGCCAAGGCCGCGAATTCCGGCGTGCCGGGTTTGGCTCCGGTCAGGTCGATGATGGCCGGTCGAATAATGAACTGCGCCATCAGCAATTCATAGATATCGAAGGCAAACCCGATGGCCGCCATCGAGACAATCAACCATTGGGTTGCGGTCAGTCGTCGTCCGCCGGTTGGCATCGAATTCATCAGACTTTCCCGGTTGAAAATGTTACAAATCGAAGCTCCGGCCGTCAGCGTGCTGGGGCTGAAAATCGCTCGCCTGTCACCATCGCCCGATCATAGTGGACGCCCCGCTCGGCTGGCAAGGATACAACGGGGCTGACTTGGCGGGCACGATGGACCGGGCGCGCGAGCGGGCATGCGGAGGCTGATGCGACGATTTTTTTTGCGAGGCGATTGGAGGACCGGTCCCTTGTCCATTCGGGCAGCGCGCCAATAATTCTCAGCAAGTGGAAAAAAATTTCGCCAGGCTGCCAGAACCTGCTTGTCGTGATTCCCGATGGATGGTATAAGCACGCGAGTTTAGGGAATGAACCGGGGCTTCCCGGTCCCTGGCTCGAAGGATTTTATAGTGGAGGGATTCGCTTAAAATGAATCGTTTCGAAGCCGCGTCCATTGCGGTGCCCGAGAGCAACTCGTTACCGGAAGAGAATGAGGAGCCTCCCGGTAAGCCTCGCCGCCACCCCAAATGGAACGACGTCCCCGACGAACAGTGGGACGATTGGCGTTGGCAAATGCAAAACGCCATCCGCACAACCTCTCAATTGGCCGAATTTTTCCCCTACGGCCCCCAGGAACTTGCGGCCCTGGAAAGTCTCGAAGAGAAGTACAAGTTGGCGATTCCGCCCTACTACTTCTCCCTGATCAACGTGGACGACCCAGTGGATCCGATCGGCTTGCAGGCCCTGCCCTCGGCGCTCGAACAGTCGAGCACGGCCGGCGTGGAGCTGGAAGATCCGCTGGAAGAGGACAAGGACTCTCCCGTCCCAGGCCTCACTCACCGGTATCCCGATCGGGCCTTGCTGGTCACCACGCACGTCTGCACGATGTATTGCCGGTTCTGCACTCGCAAGCGAGTGACTATGGACCGCGACGGCTGGGACGCTCCCAACCACAACGACCAGCGGATGGTCCAATATGTCCGGGACCACAGAGAAATCCGCGACGTCATCGTGTCGGGTGGCGATCCTCTGTCGCTGCCCCTGGCACGCCTGCGATGGTTCATCACCGAACTGGCCGCGATCGACCATTTGGACGTGATTCGCTTGGGAACGCGCGTTCCAGTCACCCTGCCTCAGCGATTGTTCGATGCCGACTTGATCGACATGCTGAAACAGGTGGGCAAGATCTGGATCCAAACGCATTTCAATCACCCGCGCGAAATCACTCCGACCTCGGCCGAAGCATGCCGCAACCTGATCAACGGCGGAATGCCGGTGAGCAATCATGCGGTGCTGCTCAAGGGAGTGAACGACTCGGTGGCCACGATGCGCCAGTTGGTACGCGGACTGCTGCGCATTAAAGTCCGCCCCTACTACCTATTCCATTGCGACCCGGTTACCGGAGCGGGCCACTTTCGCACTTCGGTGTGGAAAGGCTTGGAGATCATCGAGGGCTTGCGCGGGCATGTTTCCGGATTGGCCGTGCCGACCTATGTCGTCGACGGCCTGCACGGAGCAGGCAAAATTCCGCTGATGCCCAACTACCTGGTGTCGACTTCCGACAATGCCGTCATTCTGCGCAATTACGAGGGCTTGCTCTTCCGCTATTCTCCGGAAGACCGGCCCGAGGCTGCCGACGGCGGCTATGCGACGTTGGGCGTCAGTTCATTGCTCAGCGGCACCAGCGATGTGTTGATTCCCGATGGAACGCCACGCATGGCGCGCCGCCAGGAACACGCGCCGACGGACGCCCTCGAAGCCAATCGGGCCGATGTCATCCAAATGACCGAGTATCAGCACCAGGAAAACCTGGACGCCCCGCGGTCGGGATGGAACCGATTTCCGAAAGCAAAGTGAGCTGATCATGTTTTGCAAACGGCGAAGTCGATGCGGCCGCTTTCACATTCATGAGGGAAGAATCGCTTGAGAATCGGCGTGACGTTCAATGTCCGGCTGGCGAACTCGGTTCGCCAGCCGGAATCGTTTACATCCCCCCGGCGACAGCCAGGTCCAGCTCAAATCGCACTGGGCCGAGATGACCTGGACGAGGAATTCGACTCGCCCGAGACCATCCAAGCTCTGGCCAACGTGCTGGAAAGTTTTGGGCACGAAGTCGAGTTGCTCGGCGATGGCGAGCCGCTGGTTCGCCGGTTGCTGTCCGGCCCACATCCGGACCTTGTTTGGAACATCGCCGAGGGGACCGGCGGCGGACGCTCGCGCGAGGCCCGCGTGCCAGCCGTATTGGAAATGTTCGACATTCCCTACACGGGCTCCGACCCGCTCACGCTGGCGGCGACCCTCGATAAGGACTGCGCCAAGCGGCTTGTTTCATTCAACGGAGTGTCCACTCCGCCCTGGGGGCTGTTTCAAGGAAATTGGCACGAAGCACAGCCGCGTCTGGCAAAGCTGAATTTCCCGGTGTTTGTAAAGCCGGCCTTCGAAGGCTCGAGCAAGGGGATTCTGGCCACCAGCATTATTTCCGATCTCGAGCAGCTCAAGCAGGCTTTGGAGCGGCTATTCGAGGCCTATCGACAACCGGTCCTCGTCGAGGAATTCATCGATGGCGATGAGCTGACGGTCGGCCTGGTTGGCAACCAGCCGCCGGAAGTGATCGGTATCATGCGGGTTTTGCCGCGGGGACCCGCCGAAGGCCCCTTCGTTTACAGCTTGGAAGTCAAGCGAAATTGGCAACGCCAGGTACGCTATGAGTGCCCGGCTCGGCTGTCGCCGCAAGACACCGAGGCCGTCCGTGCCGCCGCCAATGCCTGTTGGCACGCGTTGGGCTGCCGTGATGTATCGCGCTTCGATTTTCGGCTGCGAAAGGGGGTGCCGTATTTCCTTGAAACCAACCCACTGCCGGGCCTTTCGCCGATCTCGGGCGACCTGGTGCTGCTGTCGGGCTACGTGGGGATCGACTATCCTGAATTGATCGCTCGCATCCTCCAAGCGGCTTTGGAGCGATTGAATCTCGTCCACGACGCGTCGTTCGTCGGCTGACCTGGGGGCCAGGCGGCGGCAGCGTGACTCACCAGCCGTGCAATCTCGGTACGCTCCCTCGAAAATCGATCTTACGCCGATGAAGCCTCTGGAAATCTTGCTGCTCTACAACGAGCCGGCGTTGTCGGCGGACGATCCCGACTGGGCTTCCGAAGCGGGAGTTTTGGAGTCGGTCGAAGCGGTTTGGGCAGCCCTGGTCGCACGGGGGCACCGGGCGCGCAAATTGGGATTGGGCTCGTCGGTTGCCAAAGTTCTCGAATCGCTCGCGAACATCGGGACACCCGATGTGGTGTTCAACCTGTTCGAAGGTTTGGGCGGCGTCGGTCGGGGCGAAGCGGAAATCACCGGGCTTGTCGAGCTGTTGGGCTTTCCCGTCACCGGATCGCCGGCCGAGTGCCTGGCCTTGGTGCGCGATAAAGCACGCACAAAATGGTTGCTCGCCGGGGCCGGGCTGCCCTCGCCCGAGTTTTTGCTCATTGCAAAAGCCGATTCGCTCCGCACCCATCGGCTCGACAAAATGCTCTCCGAAGGGCCGCTGATCGTCAAACCGGCTCACGAGGATGCAAGCCTGGGCATTGGGCCTCAAAGTGTCGTGACCGATTTGGACGCTCTGACACACCAGATTCAACAGCTGCGAGGCCGATACGGTCCGGTTATCGTCGAGCGGTTCATCGTGGGGCGAGAGTTCAATGCCGCGATCCTGGCCCTGAGCGAACCCGAATTGTTGCCGCTTGCGGAAATCGAGTTTTCCGGCGACGGACCGAAAGGTTGGCAGATCGTGACCTACGACGCCAAATGGGACGCCGGAAGCATTGCGGACCGCGCCACGCCGCCGCGTTGCCCGGCTCGGGTCGACCAACAGACCCATGACCGCATCAGCCAAATCGCCCTGGCGGCGTTTCGGCTCACCGGCTGCCGCGACTACGCCCGGGTAGACTTGCGGATGGACGACCAGGGGCGCGTCTACGTGCTCGAAGTGAACGGCAATCCCGATATCGGGCCCAGCGCCGGATTGGCCCGCGCGCTGGCGGTCGCGGGCATCGGGTATGAAGAATTCGTCGAACGGCTTGTCGAGTATTCGTTTTCGAGGCGCACGCCGCATCGATCAGCGGCGCCATCCGTGGTACGCTAACGGATCGTGGCCACAGCACCGCCGAGAACGAAATCCGCGCCCCCGCGCCGGTGCTGGCTGCACCGGTCGCTGGACGCACTCATCCTGTTGCTCGTTAGCTATAGCCTGCTGGCCTATATCGTGCTGCCGGCAATGTGGCGTCACTTCGAACACCATCCGTCGTTGCACTCCGCTCCGAAGACGACTGAAACCGGAAATGGGATTCCCGGCGATCCCTTGAACATTGGCCTGGTCGTGGTTCCGCCAAATGCTTGGAAGCTAAGCGACCCCTATTGGTCGACCCGACGATACAATCCGAGATTCTGCTCAGCCAGCGTTTTGAGAAACAGATCGAGCGGTCCGCCGGGGAATCCGACGCCGATGCCGATCGTGTAAAGACTGACTCGGCGGACCCTGTTGATCGCGGTGATCGCCGCGACAATATCAACCGGCGCGGGAATCTTTCCGCCGTTGGGGGCCCCGTCGGAAAGAAAATAGATCGCTTCGGTATCGAAGTTAAAAGCCGTCTCCAAGGCATCATAAGAGGCTGTGTTGGCCGCCGTGTCTTGGGAACCGACGTAGGCGATCGCCGCGAGCTTCGCGTTTTGGGTGGCCGGCACGAGTTGTTTTTGCCAAACCGAGACGCTGCTATTGAAGACCACGATGCCAAACGAGGCGCGTTCGGGAAGGTTGCCGATGGCTTTGATCAATTCCCGCTTGGCGGCCATGATCCGCTGGCCCGTCATGCTGCCCGACGTGTCGAGCACGAATACCAGCCGCTCGGCAAACACCGGCAGGCCGTAATACGAGCCCGAGCTGTTCAGGCCGACGCTGCGATAGGGCGTTTCCGCCGACCGCTTGGGATATTCGAACGTATCCTTGTTTTCCTCCCACCAGCGGGCCCAGGCAGCCGATTCCAACCCAAAGATTTGTCCCGTGACTTGAGTCAAATGCTCGACGATGTCGGCTTGCACTTCGCCGTGGACGACGCCCGCCAGCTCGATCAGAGCCCCGACGGCCTGGGGTTGTTGAATCCGGGTCAGCGCATGGGCAACCGCGCGGCGAAGCCCAAAATGGTTGGCGAAGATTTTGGTTTTGGACAATCGCATGAGCGGCAGCACGGCGCTTTGGCCGTGGTGATTCCCCAATTCGTCGGCCAGCGTCATCATGACCGGTACGCCGCCCTTGGCGCTAAGGGCCGACTTCTCCAAGAACTCGTTCGTGTCACGCTGTACGCTGGGCAGATTCGACGCCAGCAGGAGCGACAACAGCGGCACAGCCGACTGGCCGTCGTCTTTGCGATGGATGGCCTTTTTGGCCGCCTGCATCAGCGTGTCGCAGACCTCCTGGTTGCCCGTGAGCGTCAGCAGAGCGTTATAGGCGGCCGCGTGGACTTCGTCGGCCGGATCGTTCAGGCTGTTTTGAATCAGACGGGCCGAGTCGGCGATCGGAAAATCCTGCAATCGCTTGAGCGCCGCGATCCGATCCGCCGGTTGCTTGCTTCGCAATTGCTGCTGTAGCGATTGCCGGGCCTGGCGAAAGTCTTCCAAATGATCGATCGCAAATGCAATCTGGCTGAAACACAGCCAAATCGCGCCACAGAACACGAGGCGAGCAAACATCGCTGGCACTTTAGCCTCTCAACCGGGGCACGGTCACAGAAACCGTGCGCGAAAATTCCTATTGCGAAGACCCGAATTCTATTTTCCACGGCAATTGCCGCTATTGTCAATTCCCGGGAAAAGCGCCCTCGGCATGCTGGACGAAGTCCCCCTAAAACGACCGCGCCGCTCTGGTTCGCATGTGCTGCCAGAGCTCCCGGAGCTGTTCGGCACTCGCTTTGGGCAGCGTGGTGCGATCGTAGGCGGCGCGCGAGTAGAGCTCCGCCAAATTCCGTGCATCGGGTGCCATGGCCGCCACCCGACCGCTGACGTCGCGGGCCAATTCGTGGGGCGTTTGGTCGGGCTGCCGTGGGCAACCGTGTTCCCGCGCCCAGGCTTCAAAGGCCTCGAAGCTGTAACGCACAAGTTCTTCAGTCGAATACCGCCCGGCGATGCCGGTGGCGAATGGATCGGCATAGCTGGAGAAGGGCGGCGGCGGAAGCTCGGCGAGAATTGCTTCCGCGCTGGGTCCGATCCGGCCAACCCGCTTGCGTCCCCATAATCCGTTCCAAAAATCGCGCAAGCCGGCGAGCAATTCGCGAATCGCGGACCATACCTCGGCCCGCGAACGCCACAGGACGTACAGTACGCCCAGAACGACGGCGGCGTAAAATGCCCACTTGGCCAATTCCGCCACGCCACCGAGGGCCGGTTCCAGGACGGCTTCAGGATTGACCTTTGGCGTTTCGGCGGGGGCCGCGGATTCTTGAGATTGCGGTTTTGACTGCGGTTGTTCTTTCCGTTGATCTTGCTGCTGCGGTTGATCTTTTTTCGGCGGCAATCGCGATTCTGGTTTTTGTTGCGGTGGTTGTTGCTCGGACTGGGGTTTAGGCTCCGGCGGCCGCGATTGTTGTTCTTGTTTTTCCTTCACTTTCTGCAAGAGTTGCGACACTTCGGAGGGCGGTTTGGAATCCTGCTGAGGATTGGCCCGGTTGGGCTGAGCAGGTTTCTGATCGCCGCGCTGATTCGATTGTGAATCCCCCTGTTGGTTCGAACTTCGCGATTGTTGCTGGGAAGGCTGCGATTTGCCGCTGGACCGATCAGCCTGATGGGACTTTTGATCGCCTTGGCCGGATTGGCCCGAACCCTGCGAATCGCTTTGCTTATTAGCGGAGTTGGGCTGGTCGGTCTTTACTTGAGTTTGCTTTCCGGAAGATTGCGACTCGGCCTGCTGTTTTGCCGAGCTCTTTCCTTGCGACCCACCGGCTTTTTGGGCTTCTTCTGGCTGCTTTTGCGGCTGGACGTCGCCGGCTTGTGGCTCTTGCTTCGTCTGAGGCTCTGGCGCGGCGCCCGGCTGTTTGTCGTGCGTGCCCTCCTTGGGAACCGGCGCCGCCCGCGAGGCACGTTGGTCTGGCGAGCCCACTTCGAAGGGCAGTTGCGCAATCGCGTATTCGGCGCTGGGGCGGGGCAACAGGGCTGAGAAAATCAGCAAAGACAAGATCAGCGTCGCGCCCATTCCGAGCCACAGGTTCGCCATCAGCGTCGGCATTTCGATTCGCCGCTGGCGCAAATACCGGCGCAGGCCTAAAAAACTCGTCGTCAGCAACAGACCCAACCCGCTGGCCACGTATACACAGAGCAACCAAAACGCGTGGCGGCGACCGGCCAGATTGGCAGCGGGGATAAACCACTGGCCGATGCCGAACAGCGGCAACGCCGCCAGCGAGAAATAGACGACCCACACGCCCGGCGCGTGCGGCCGCCGCTGACGCTCGACAAATTGCTGCCACCATCCCACCGGCATGTTCGAGCGCACCGTCGTGCCCTCGATCAACGGCTCGGGACGCTCGGTTCTCGGCTCCTCGTCGGTTTTACGCTCCAGGCCCGCGGTCTGCAGCAATCCTTCGCCCGATGCGTCTTGGGAGTCGTCGATCAGCGTGCAATCCCAGGTCAGCCGATGGGCGCACCACCACACCAGCCCCAGCAAAGCGAAATTGATCGCCCAGGTAAAGTTTGCGACCCACGAGCCCTTAATCTCCACGAACCTGTTGAGGGCAATCCCCACGACAATCGCCAAAGCGATGCCGAACGGAGCGGCCCGCTCAAAACCCTCTTCAATCGAAATTCGCCCAATCAGCACCGCTGCAAACACGAAGCAAGCCACGACCCAGTTCAAGCGGCCCTCGAACTGGCCTTGGTAGAGCACCTGTATCAGAAAGAACACCAAACTGCCAACCAAGGTCATGATCAGCGCCGGGCTGACGGCGATCACGACGTAATCAGCGGTGGTCTGGTGGAGTCGACGAGCCATCTGCAGGCCCTCGAGCCTGAGAGTTTTATCGGGAGCCGTTTAATGCAGCACGTAGTTGCGGCAAATCGAGTTCACCGCGTTCTCATCTTTCAAGTGTCGCGCTTCGACCCGCTCTTGCAAGAGCTTTCCGGCCGCTTCGGCATAGTCGCCATCTTCGAAAACGTTGACGATCGCCGTGACGGCAAAGCCTCGTCGCCGCAAATTCCCCAGGGCAACCGCTGCTTCGTCCGTCACGGAAGTCAGGATCGCAACCACGGTCGCATCCCTCGGCAATCGGCTGGCCGTTTCGGAGATCAGGTGCGGCAAGTCAAGTCCGTCGGTCAGTTCGGCGCGGGCCAGCAATTCGAGGATGCGCATCAATTGTTCCGCGCCTCGCCGCGTTTCGACGACCAGCGGCTGCAGCCGATCGCTTTTGACCAACATGCCGGCGGCCTTTTGCGCCGCGTCGCGCGAGCGAATGTCGTAGTCCCAGCCCTCTTGGCGAATCCGATCGGCCGCATCGCGACCGTTGGTGACCAGCCCCACCTGCTGGCCCATTTGAAACACGGCGTTGGCCAGCGACGACGCGGCGGTCACGGCCAATTCCGATCGATAGGGTTCGTGCCGGGCCGCGAACCCCTGCTGGTGGAAGTCGAGCAGAATCGTGGCTCCGGCGACCGTCGAGGGTTCGTAAATCTTGCTGTGCAGCACGCCGGTCCGCGCCGTGGCCCGCCAGTGGACCCGATTGAGCGGATCGCCCGCCTCGTAGCGGCGCACGCCGGCCACGCGGGTGGGATCCTCGAACAGCCGGTAGCTCATTCGCACTTCGCCAATCGGCCGGCGCGAGGCAATGTCAAAACCCTCGAGCGGATGCACCTGGGGATAGACCAGCAAGAAGTGCGGATCGGTGGCGACACGGTAGCGGCGATGCAAGCCGAACAGATCGCCCGTTTCGAGCACCAGCGGGCCGATCTGATAGTAGCCGCGTCGGTTGCACCGCAATTGATAATACATCGTCCTGTGGCCGCGCCGGTTGAACATGGCCAGTTGCAATCGCCTGCCCTGGACGCGCAAATTGGGCGGGTCGTAGATCAGTGCGTGCCGCGGCAACAAATCTTCAACCAACAGCCAGGCGATCGGCAACGGGCCGTGGTTCTCGATCGAGATCACGACTGCCACCGTTTCGCCCACATGGGCCGAAAGCCGGTTGCATTCGCGCGTTGCGGTAAGATGCTCAGCCCACGTCCGCGCCAGAAAGCGGCTCAAGACCATCACGCCCAAAAGCGCGTACATCGCGTACGCCAGCAGGCCCAGGTGGAACACCAGGGCGATCGTTAATAGCACCGTTGCGCCAAAAAACCATTTCATGACACGCGCGCTTCGACGGCCAGCGTCGGAATGGGGATTTCGCCCAGGATCTCTTCCACGATCGCGCCCGCGGTCACCTTGCGCAGCCGGCTTTCGGGCCGGACGATCAGTCGATGAGTCAGCACCGCGGGCGCGACGCGTTTGATATCGTCCGGCTGCACGAAATTGCGGCCCAAAATGGACGCCATCGCCTGCCCCGTGCGAAACAGCGCCAGCGAAGCGCGGGGGCTTGCGCCCAAACTCAAATCGTCGTGCGTTCGCGTTTCGTGGACGAGCTGCATCAGGTAGCTTCGTACTTTCGCGTCGACGTGCACCTCGCGGACCGCACGCTGAGCGGCCACCAGGTCGGCGGCGGTCACTACCGATTCCAGACGGTCCAGCGGGTGTCCGCGCTCCAGCATCTCGAGCATTTTTAGTTCTTGTTCCATGCTCGGATATCCGAGACTGAACCGCATCAAGAAGCGGTCGAGCTGGGCCTCGGGCAACGGAAAGGTGCCTTCATGGTCAACCGGGTTTTGGGTGCCGATCACCAAGAACGGCCTCTCCAGCTCGTGCGTTGTGCCGTCGACCGTGACGCGACCCTCGGCCATCGCTTCCAACAGCGCCGATTGCGTGCGGGGCGTGGCCCGATTGATTTCATCGGCCAACACGATCTGCGCAAAAATCGGGCCGGCGCGAAACTCGAAATCGGTCGTTTTGGGATTGAAAATCGACGCCCCGGTAACGTCGGTCGGCAACAAGTCGGGCGTGCATTGGATCCGTTTGAACGAACAGCCCACGCTGGCCGACAAAGCCCGCGCGAGCACCGTCTTGGCCACGCCGGGCACGTCCTCCAGCAAGATGTGTCCTTCGCAAAACCACGACACGAGCGAAAGCACGATCTGCGATCGTTTGCCGACGATCACATTTTCGACATTGGCGATGATTTTCTTGGCCGTCGTCGCAATTTCCGCCATGGCGGCAAAGCCTCATTGGGTTCCGGATCGCAGTGGAGAGATGAATCATTATGCTAACCCGGCGGGGCGCTGTTTGCCACCGCGCCCGACGGCCGCGTCAGGCGGACTTCAAGCCGGCTGCCGATCGGGATGGAGGTAGATAAAGCTCTTGCCCAGCCGGCCGCCGTAATTGCCCGCCGATATTTTGACCAGCCCGGGCGTTTCCACCGCCGCGTCAATAGCTCTGCGGGTCGCAGCGGTAATCGCCTCGAGGTCATGACCATTGATGATGATTTCCATGATCGAGCTCACGCCGGGCGGAACTTTGCTTCGCGCGCCTAGTTTTTCGCGTAGCGTGGGGCAAAACTCGGCGTACGTGCTGGCGATCGAAAACTTATAACGGCTACCGGCCTTCGATCCGCTGGCGGCGACCCCACCGGGAAACGGCGTAATCACTCCGGGCACTTGGATCGCCGCGATTTGAGCCCGCTCGGCGGCCAACAGGGCTGCGTTTTCATCAACGCCCAAGAACCACAAATTACCGCCCATCAGACCATCGCGAAATCCAAACTTTCGATCGATCACAAACTCGCCGGCCAAGATCGGCACCACCCACACCGGGCGATCCCAGCGCCAATCGCGAACTTGAAAACCATCGCCGAAGAACGCCAGCTTGCGACCGAGCTTGAAATAGTCCTCAGTCTCGAGCAAGTTGAAACAAGCTGTCGTCGGGCAAGTGAGCACGTTCTGGCTGATGCGCACCAGCAATGATCGCTCGAGCGCTTCGCGGCGGTCCTTGCGAAATCGCGGCACGTGAAGTTGCACGATCGCCCCAGGACGTCCGTCGGGCGTTGAAAATGATGGATCGATGTCGGGGCCCACATAGCGATCGAGCCCTGCCTCGCAATCGCACATGATCGTGCTCGAGGCATTGCCGGTCGCGGCGCTCACCGCATGGTCGAGCCACTTGCGGTCGCGCGCCGTGATCAACACCTCCGCATAGATGCTGCGAAACGCCTCGGCGTAGGTATCCTCCACCTCGGCGCGAAAGGCGGCTGACACGAGTCTAGCGTCCTTTCCCTGAATAGATCGCGCGCTCGGTAATGATCTTATTCATGAATACGTCGTGCGTCTGCGTGGGTATTTCGGGAAAAAGTTGACACTCGTAAGCCAGCGCCACCAGCGGCGTGTCGGGCCGGGCGTGCTCGAGCAGTTTGTCGTAGTAGCCAAAGCCATGGCCCATTCGCGCCCCGCGCCGATCGAAAGCCACTCCGGGAACCATGATCAGATCGACTTCCCTGACATCGACCCGCTTGCCGGGCAAGTTGCGCAATTCCTCCTTTGGCTCCAGAATCTTGTACATGCCGATTGCCAACTCATCCATGCTTTCGAGCAAGAAGAGTTCCAGGTCGCCCACCACGCAGTAAGGAACCGCAATGCGTTTGCCGCTCTCAAGCAAGTTAGGCAAATAATGCCGCGTGCGCACTTCCGTGCGAACGTCGATGTAAACCATCACCGAACGGGCGACCGCGAATTCCTCCAACTCGGCGAATTTTTCGCAAATCGCCTGGCTCACGGCTTCTTTGTCCGGCTGGGCCTGCCGGTTGGCGTGTGCTTGTTCGCGGATTGTCTTTTTTAATTCTTGGGGATCCATGAGTCCTTCGGGCGTCATCCTGGCTTCCTGCTGCAATAGGGGGAATAAAACGGTCCGGCTCGCCTACGGCGTCCTCTCCGACGATATCGTACTGGCTTTGGCGACAAAGGCAATCCGCTCATGCATCGCCGCTGGCGAACAAAAAACCGCCCGGGTACACTGGCCTTGGCGGCCAAACAGCAAGCTAATGCGGCCCGTCATTCCGATGTTCGAATTTCTTTCGCCGCGCCGGCCTGCCGCTGGATGCGGTAGACGAAGTGATCATGGGCAACGTGCTCTCGGCGGGCCTGGGGCAAGCGCCTGCCCGCCAGGCGGCGATCTTCGCCGGGCTGCCCAATACGGTGGCGGCGGTAACGATCAACAAGATGTGTGGCTCCGGGCTGAAGGCCGTCATGCTGGCCGACCAGGCGATCCGCGCAGGCGACGCGCAAATCATTGTGGCCGGCGGGATGGAAAACATGAGCCGTGCGCCATTCCTGCTCTCCGGCGCGCGGCAAGGCTGGAAATTCGGCGATCAGCAAGTTCGCGATTCGATGCTTTATGACGGCCTGTGGTGTGCCTTCGAAGATATCGCGATGGGTGCCGAAGCAGACCATATCGCCGAAACGCGCGGCGTGTCCCGGGCTGACCAGGATGCGTTTGCCGTCGAGAGCCACCGCCGGGCCGTGGCCCGAGCCGGGCTGTCCTCGGCGGAAATCGTGCCGGTGAGCGTGCCGGG
>JACQFF010000026.1 GCA_016200205.1 Planctomycetia bacterium | reverse complement strand
GCTGTTTCGACCGCCGACCAGGCCGCACGCGCGTGCGACAAGATCTCGCGGAGAATGGGTCGGAAATGCAGCGCTTACGGCTTGGAGCGAGGTTTAGGCCAAGAACTACCCGCCGCCCGCCGTTAACAATCCCGATTGCCACTCAGGCCGAATCGTCTACAGCGGAGTATGCCACAAGCACTGGCCTAATTTCAAGTGGATCTTTTTTGAATCTAAAAACCCTCTCCCCTCGTGGGAGAGGGCAGGGTGAGGGGGAGATTTTAAGCCACGCGTCCAGCCACATTCCGCTTGCCACTTATTCTCGTCGTATTCGTTAGCCCCGTTCGTGGTGAGCCCTGACCATCCGGGATTACAGGCTCGCCGACGAAGCCGTATCCCTCGCCTCGGGCAGTGTAAATCGCTGGGCGTCTTCGTCGTAACTCCACAGGTGTCCAAAACGAACCCATTGGACCAGAGTCGTGAACATCTTTTCGAAATCTTCTTGCGGAAGATGCAAGACAATCACGTCGAGCACGAAGTCGCGATCGATGCCTTCGGGCCCCTGCCGATCGAGCGCCGAGTGAATCGCCCGGAACAGGCCCAACTGCAACAGCCGGTCGCGCCATAGGCGTTGCCGCTCGGGCATCGTCGCCTTGACGAACCGCTGCCCTTCGGGCGCAAGCACGACCATCCGCTTGGGTGTATCCACGAAACCGAGTTGTTCGGCTGCCGTGACCACGGAAATCGTCTGGCCAAATTCGCGATGGATATCGGCCGCGATGTGGAAAATCTCCATCTTGCCGCCCCGCGCGTCCAGATATTCCAAAAGCCCGATAATCTCGCCGGGCCGGGCCCAGGGAATCGGCTCGATCGCCGGAGCAGGCGTGAGCGGCGGCGGCACGTCGGGCATTTCCTGGCCGGTAATCGTGTCGTGCAATTGATCGAGCAATGACAGGAACTCTGTCGACCGCATGTCGCGCGGCCGCGGCAGCGTGTTTTCGATCACCGTCTGGATGCGACCCGGATTGGCTGAGAGCACCACGATCCGATCCGCCATGTACACGACTTCCTTGATGTCGTGGCTCACCAGCACGATGGCCGAAGGATTGCGCTGGTCGGACTCCCATAGGTCGATGACTTCGGCCCGCAAACTTTCGGCCGTCAGCGCGTCGACCTGGCTGAACGGCTCGTCCATCAGCAGGATTTCCGGATCCAACGACAGCGCTCGCGCCAGCCCGACCCGCTGTTTCATTCCGCCCGAGATTTCGCGTGGAAAGGAGTTTTCGAAAACGGCGAGGCCAACGGTGCGAATCACGCGGCGAGCGCGCTCGAAAGCTTCGGAACGCGGCACGCCGGCGGCGTGCAGCACGCATTGGACATTTTGCGTCACAGTCATCCAAGGAAAGAGCGCGAAGCTTTGAAAGACCATGGCCGCGCCCGGATTCAATCCCGCCAGCGGTTTGCCGCGATACAGCATGGAGCCGCGCGTGGGCTGGAGCAAACCGGAAATGATTCGCAGCAACGTCGATTTGCCGCAGCCCGATGGACCCAGCAGAGCCGTCACTTCATTGGCTCGGATTTCGAGCTCGATATTTTCCAACACGTGCAGCGGCCGGCCGCCCTGGCCCGCGAAGTCCTGATAAATCTCATGCAGCTCGCAAAGCGCCGTGTGTTCGGGCTTTGCCGCGGCCAATTGCGGCGAGGTTGGGCTCATCATGCCAGCGGTCCAAAAGGTGGTTAATTGCTCAAAGAAAACCGCTGCTGGGCCAGGCTGTAGCAGCGGCGCCAAACCGTGCGGTTGAAAACGACGACCACGGCCGACATAACGAACAGACTGGCGGCCAAGAGCGAGAAATCGGCCCGCTGCGCGGCGTCGCTGATCTGCGCGCCCAAGCCGTTGGCCGTCAGGACTTGGCCGCGAAAGGTCACGTATTCGGCCACGATACTGGCGTTCCAGGCCCCGCCGGCAGCCGTAATCCAACCCGTGACCAGAAACGGAAACACGCCCGGGGCGTACAGCGTGGTGAATCGTCGCCAACCACCGATGCGATAGCTCTTCGCGGCCTCGCGCAAGTCGGCGGGAATCGTCATCGCGCCGGCGATCACGTTGAACAGAATGTACCACTGCGTGCCCAGCAGCATCAGCAGAATACTCCCCCAGCCCAACGAAATTCCACCCCAGGTAAAACCGGCAATCACTAGCGGAAAGAGCATCGGAGCCGGAAACGACGCCACCACTTGCACGATCGGCTGGAAGATGCGCGACAGGCGGGGCGACAGCCCGATCGCCAACCCCGCCGGCAACGCCCACAGCGTGCCGATCGCCGTCGATATCAAAACCCGGACCAACGTGAGCATTGCAGCCGCCAGCGTATGCTCCCATTGGGTCAAGCTCACCGACGAAACCAACACCGCGAGCCGGGCGGCTCCCCAAAACAGCACCACGCCCAGCGCGATCAAGCACAGCATGGAGGTCCAGCGCGTCACCGATGTCGCCGGCGGCGCCGGGCTCGCGTGCTGGGTCTGCTCGGCGGGTCTTAACGGTGGAAAAACACGATCGGCCGTGGACGTGAGACTTGCAGAGGCGTCGGTCGCGGCCGCCAAGATCCGCGATCGCCTGAGCAAATCCAGAAACCACGAGGTCATTGCGATCTGATCGCCCGCGCCTTCCTCGACGCGAAATTTTTGCGCCCACACGACCACCGGCCGCCAGAGCAATTGGTCGAGCGTCACAATCATCAGCACCATCGCGAAAATCGCCCACAGCATGGCGCCGGTGTGCCCCTCGTCCACCGCGACACTCATGTACGAACCGATGCCCGGCAGGCGGAAGTCTCGATGGCCCAGCCGAAACGACTCGATGATCATCAGGAAAAACCAACCCCCGGCCATGCTCATCATGCTGTTCCACACCAGCCCCATCATGGCGCTGGGCACTTCCATCCATTTGAACCGCTGCCACCAGTTGAAATGATAGAGCGTCGCCACTTCCCGTTCGACCGGCGGAATCGAGCGTAAGGAGTAGTAAAAGCTGAAAGTCATGTTCCAGGCCTGGCCGGTGAAGATCATGATGATCGCGGCCAGCTCCAATCCCACGTTGCTCGAAGGAAAGGCGGCTACCAGACCCAGCACCACCCCGGGCATGAACCCCAGCACCGGCACGCTTTGCAGCACGTCCAAGAGTGGCAGGAGCACCCGCTCGGCGATCGCGTCGTTGGCCGCCCAGTAGCCGTAGGCCAGCGTGAAGATCAACGAAATGACGTAGGCTAGCAAGCCGCGAGAGAGCGAGAAGAACGTGTAGCGGATGAGCGCCGCGGGGTGCAGATCGATCTCGACCGCGGCCTGTGGAACCGTTTCCCACTCTTGAGCGAACTCGATGACGATGGCCACCATGCCGGCCAGGCCAAGGACCAACGCACCGTCGATCCAGCTCAATCTGCCGCGGCGCTGCCACAGCGCGTTGGCATAGCTCCAGGTCGGGCGAAGATCCATGCGCCGGGATTCCTCATGAGTCCAATAACCGACTCGTCTTACGGCCAAGAGTGGCCGGACAAAACCTATCGGTCGGTGCGACGCTAATCCGCAAGCGGCGGTGAAACGCTGCTTGCAAGAGCCGCGGTTGGGTTTTGTCCGTTTGTCAAGTGGCCACCGTCAAGACTTGAGGATAGCGATACGCCGCGAACAAGCAACCGTTGAGGTCAACCTCGCGATTCGGCACGCACTGCATGGGCCGCATCGCTCTCGCAAGTCAATACAGCGCATTGGGAGGGGCCACTTTTTCCAAACGGAGGCTAACCTCGCGCTCGACCGTTCTCCACAACCAAAACCGACGCCAAAGGCTGGCTTGTCGTAATTGTTCGGAAAACTCGATGACGACCTGCGCGCGGATTTCGGGCTCGGCTGCCGATTGAGCACGGCGACCTCCATCTACGACAAATCGGTTTTCGTCTGCCATGCTGAACTCCCGCGCGAGTTTTCGCCGCCTCGGCTCGAAGCCGGCCATTTGCCAATAGGAGTCATTATAGTGCAGAAGCGGCCAGCGACGACCTTGCCCCACGGCGGCGAATCGACAATCGACGGCTCGCACGCATGCCCGCGCGGTGCCTGGTGAACCCGGCGAATGCCGATGGAATAAAGGGCGAACTCGTCCCTAAAGCGCCCGTAACTCAATCGGATAGAGCAGCGGACTTCTAATCGAAAAAGAGCCTTCCGAGAAAAGGGCGATTTTTGGCCGTAACACGCGGTTTTTCAGGCACTTCGGGCGAAATTCCGCGACCATGCCGAAAGACCCCATAAGGCCCCGCAAGACCCCGGCGCGGGTGTCGGTACGCCCGGACCCAAAATGCTCGCGGCGCCCTTGCTTCGCAATTTGGCTGAGCGCCGACCTGCTGACGATGCGAGGCACAAGCGAGCCAACTCGAATCTGACAGTTGCTGGTCGCGCCCGCTCCTGTCTTTGAGAGAGCAAAGTTAACCGCGGGAGCCCAAGGGCGAAAGGAATTCTTCAATTCCGTCGCCCGATGCGACGACTCCTCGCGCAATCTGAGAATTCAACTCGTCCGCGCATTGTCCATGGCGGCCTCGAGTTCCTCGACGGTCGAGATATCGGAAAACGTGAGGTCGAACGAGTAGTCGTCGTTCACCATGCGCAGCGGGACTCCAAGAGACTTTTGAATCAAGAGTGCGGCGCGAAGCGCGGCGCCCCACGTGTGATACATTGAGATCGTGCTGGCGTCCCCACTGAGACGGATGATCGTTCGATCATTGGGCTCAATGTACTCGCATTCGATGAGTGCGCCGCAGGGTTCGTCCAAGCGCAGATTTGTAAATTCAGCGCATGAGCGAAACGCGCGCTCGATCACCTTTGGCTCGAACGGTTGGAAGTCTGGATTAAAGATAAGTAGTTTTTGCATAACAACGTTGAACTCCTAAATTGCCAGTCGCACTATGCCAGGAACTCCTGCCTCCTTCAACATACCCTCGAAGAGCGCCTTGGACTCCGGCGTGTTCGTAATGATCTCGATCGATTTGAACGGCGTTTCGCCACTGCGAATGATCGATCGAACTCGCCGGAGCTCATCGCGCACGTCGTTGAGGGCTTTCGTCCTCACCGGCTCGTAGCAGGACGATCCCAGAACATATGGACTCGATTTTACGTCCCCGACATGCTTGGCCTCAAGAATTGTTGTCCCTTGGTAGCCGTCGATGTCGAATTTTGTGCCTCCGCCGGAAACCGTGTAATTGTGAGGACCCGTGTGCGCGATCTCGTAACGGTTGGCAGGCGTCTTGCTTGGCGTTGCCGTTTGCGGGCGCTTTGCGATATATGCTTCGACTTTTTCCAGTTGTGCCGCCGAGGCTGCCTGACTTAAACCGCGCGCTGCACTGGCATTCGCGATTAGCCCAAGGGAGCCGCCCGCGATCTTCAAGCCATTTTCCAGGTCGATGCCATTCCGGCTGGCGTCGTAAGCCCCCTGGACAGTGCCCACCGCGTTGCCTGCGGCGTCGTAGGCGACGAGCGCCCCGCTCGCGGTCCTTGCGACTGTGCCGCCTTTGCTGAGGGCGGCAGTAACGCCGCTAGTACCCACCGCGATCAGCACTTGGCCGCTGGCGGTGGCAATCGTTACCACCGTGTCATATCCTCGCTCTCGATCCTCTTTCGTGACACCGATCAATTCCAATTGGCTGGAACTGAGGCCAAGCGATGCCACGTTCTTAACAGCGGTAGCGGAGCCATTAACAATCGCCTTGCCGCCAGTGACCAATCCAGCCGCCGCGGCAGCAGCAACCTCCGCCGGCAGCCGGCCCGCCGCCTGCAACTGGGCGGCAAGCCGGCTGGACTGAACCATGCCAGGCGTGACAATTCCAGTCAGTTCGCCGACTGCTTGATTGCGTCGAATTACGCCCCCCAGAAAACCGCCGCCCCCCTTGGGAGCCCATTGGCCGCCCTGCGGCGTTCCTTTGGGCTGCCGAGGGTGATCGGCTTCATCCCATTCGGCCAGGCTCGCGCAATGCGTCTCGTAAAACTGCTCCGCGCGCCGCCAGGCTTCGCGCTCTTGGGCTTCATTCCGCTGCAAGGCGGCGTTTCGCTCGCGCCTTCGCCTCCGGACTGACGATCCGTGGAATCGGCTTGCCGAGAATGGCTTGCGCGAATAGCCAAGCTTCGCTCGGCGCGGAATCGCTGGCCACATGAGCGGTCTTTTTGTAACGATCCATGAACGTCCTCTTCACAGGTGCCACAAAAAAAGAGCCCGCACCCAGCCTGCACTTCAAAAGTGCACACTGGCTACGGGCTCTCTGAATGCTCGCGGTCCTGATCGAGCTCGTCGGAGACCCGCGGTCGACTCGGGGCGACCGTGCACGGCGATTGTCTCGCCGGCTAATTCAAACCTAGCAAAATGTGTGGCCTGATTCCTCGATCCAAATCCTACGATTTTTGAGCTCAATCGGGCCAAGGCGTCTGCACCGTGATCGAACCCATGTATCGCAATTTCACCGGGCGACCAGCATCGGCCCCAGGCCTTGGGCTTCCGTGATGCCTAAAATCATAGAACAGTACAGCCGAGTTCACTTCCATTGGCAAAAACTCGCCGCAACGTTCGACAAACTTCGGAATGATCAAAGAGGCATACGAGCAACGGCGCAATAAGTCGGGAAGAGACCGTGTCGCCCTCTCGTGGAACGAGATATCCACGAAGTCCTCGTCGTAAAATCCAGTTGCAAAGTCGTCGGCAAGTTGAGACAACCGTGACAAGTCACCCGTTGAGTAATCTATCTCTACGTAGTTTTCCAGAGCCTCTCGCGAAGGCGAGACGCCAACCCAGAGCGACACGGCGCCCTCGACTCGCTTATCCTCTTGCATCGTTTATTCTCCCGTTATGGTCGCAAACCAGGCGGCAATGCGCCAGCGCCGCCCTCCAGTCGATCATTCGCCCACTTTTGAAGCCGAGTCTTGAACGTAGCAAAGTCCGGTGAAGAATCGATGATCTTCTTTATTTGATTGTGCGTTGTCGTAGAGCCCTCTCCTTTATGACCACCTGTAGGATTCTTAAACCGTATTTTCGAGGTGGGCGTCCTCATCTCGGCGATTTGTTCGGCTGTTAGGCCCCACTCCTTGAACTTCGGAGCTCTGGCGATCATCAGCCATTCATGTTGTCCGCCGGGCCAGCGCAGCCCGTTCTCTATCGCGTCCCTCAGTTTTGGATTTTTCCAGACGGCCGTCAATTCGTCCGGTGTCAGTTCGTTGAACCATCTGCGAAACGCTCGTGGATCGTCCGTAATCCGAGGAACATCCGTCAGGCTGGGCCGCGGTAGTCTGGGGGCCGGAGGATCGATTTTAACCTTTTCGCCCGTAGCGGCGCGCTCGACTGCATTTTCCAAGCTCTCCGGACCATATTCCGCCCCGCGACGGATGGTCAGCTTGCCGCCGCCTTTGAAAGCGATTGTGATATCTCCGGCGGCTTCTGGACCCGCAACGATGTTGGAAATCTTGCTGGTTCCCCAGCCGACGCCTTTCATGATTGCTAGGTAGATCAACATTTCCCTCAACGCGTCCAGTCTGCTGGCCTCGCCACCCAGCACAGGCTCCTTGCCGGTGGCTACAACGACGCCCTTCTCGACCGTGAAGTGCGCCGGGTTAAAACTGCGCAACAACCCATACAGCTGGCCGACGTATTGTTGGAATGCTGCGTTTCTAAACAACAGGATAGTCCGAGCGCGCCGCTGATTGCTGACAAAGGCCTGCATGGCGTACTTTTCGTCGCCCGGCAGGTCTGCAAAATTCTTCTCGGCCTCAGCTCGAAGGCGAGCTGGCAGGTTCTGAGCTGTGTAAAAGGTCAGATTTAAATCCGACCCAGGCTTTTCAGCTGATTTCAGGATTTGCTTGATCTCGTCGTCGGTAAACTTAATGCGAGGGATGTCTCCCGCAGACAGCTTTCCATTCTTGAGCGCGCCCCGAAGAGTCAGATCATGTTCTTTATCGAAATCCCGGAAATACTTCGCCTTCGGATCTTGAGCTGGCGAATGCTCACCACCCTTCACAACGTCCCGGTTGCGTCCGAGAGCTGAATCCGA
>JACQFF010000288.1 GCA_016200205.1 Planctomycetia bacterium | reverse complement strand
GGGGGACTTTGCGTCGATCGTCGGCGGGACCAATCCCACGCTCGATGCATCGCCGAACCTCCTGGGCGAAATATCGGGCGCGTTTCCGTTGATTGAGGATTCCCAATTTCACGCATCGATTCTTGGACAATACAACTCGCAACCGTTGGGTTCAACTTCGCCTCCGGGCATCAGTGACTTGTTTTACCAATATGACGCGGCAAATCCCGGGGTCGCTCCGATTCCCACCAGCCGCGCGGACATGTCGCCGGGGGCGCAGATTCGGCTGGTGTCGAGCGCAACAACAGTTGCTGAAGTACGACCCGCGCCGGACCCCCACAGTTCGGATTCCCTGCCATACGATCCGACGAACGCGGGCCCGGTTCGAGTCGCCGCGAGCGTAGAAGATCGAAGTCCCCCGATCACGCGGCCGATCGTGTTGGTGCGGCTTCGCGATCCGGAAAGGTCGGACCGCGAAGCGCTCGATGCGGCCGCCGATCGGATGACGAAGCTGTTCGGCGAGATCGCGGATTACAAGATCAACGAAGTCATTTTCGCGATGAAGGCGCAGATCCGAGCCGTCACCGGGCGATAGGTCGACGTTCGCGTGGAAGTAGGCACGCTTTGGGGAAACTTCCGTGATAACGGGGAGAGTCGGCTGATGGATTTTGGCAAGCCAGCTAAAGCGCTTTTGGAAGACATTCGTCGCGACGCACGGCGGCGCGAGGAAGACCGGCTCGAGCCCTTCGCCAACTCGCTTTACGTTTGGCTCGACACGGTCTTCCAAAACACGCTCCCGGCCGACTGGCGGCAGGGGCTGGCCAGCTTTTTTGTCGAGCAGGAAGCCGACGGCTTTGAAGCCGAGCCCGATAGCGTCCGTGAGTTGGAGGAGTGGATCGAAGCCTTCGCCCGATATCGTCGGCTATTGCCGGCTCAGATTGAGGAAATTGCGCGGCCGGCATCGAACGGCAAACGATTTGTCGGCAACGGGTCGCCTGACGTCAGCTTCCTACAGGTTGTTGACAAAGGTCCGGCCGAGGATCCCAATCCGCAGCTTTATCATCCCCTGCCAGGCAACAAGTTCATCGGCTACAGGATTCCGGACGACTCCCAGCTTACCGAAGCCGACGCGGTGTTTGCGATGCAAATTGCCGCGACCACGCGGCAACTCCAACGAGCGGCGGCGGCCGTAAGATCCAAGGTCGATGATCCGGGCTATCTGAGAATCCTGAATCGGGCGTTTAACCCGTTCGCGCCCAGCGGACTGGACGATATGGGAATTGTGGCGGATCTCGAATTGAAGAATGCGGAATTGGAACTCCTTTTCACGCAACTCGGTTACGAGCGTATCGCGTGGCGCACCTTGCCATTGCCATTCCTGGAAGGCTCGGGCCTGGAAACAGCGCAAGAGGTCGAGCAAATTGCCGGCCCGGAAGCTGGCTTGAAATCCGTCACTATCGACGAGCTGATGAACATTCAAGCCATCGTCGGACTCGCAGCCACCGCAGGCAAGCTGCTTGCCATCGGCGGCGCGAGAGTGCTCGAGACCCGGGCCATTGGATTTCTGCCCAAGGCCGGCCCTTCGGTCGCAAAAGAGGCAGAATCGCTGTTGCAAAAGATAACAGATGAAGAACTCGAAAAACTCAGCGCGAACGTATCGTTGGCGGAGAGGGTCTTGCGGCCGAGTGAAATTATCGCGAGCATTGATCCAAGGATTGCTCGCATGCAGTTTGGTCGCGCGCTTGAGAAGCTTGTTGGAAACCGAGTGGAAACAGATCCAATATTAGGAACGCTTTTCGACTACACAGGCCGAACGGCCGGCCCTGATTTTGTTGGAATTGGTCGATTTGAAGGATTAATCTTTGATATCACCACGCCGGGGCAGGCTGCGTTGCATAGGGCCCGATCCTATGGTGACAAGCTGATAATCATTGAGTATACGCGGCCCCTGTCATTTCATTAAGGTGCACGTCCGATGCGAATTTTTCGGGATCGCGAGTTCAAACGGTTCTCACCGGATGCCGATTCGGGATCACTTTTTTCAGACGTGCATTTTGAGGGCTGCACTTTTCAGAGCTGTTCAGTCGGCATCGCGCACACCCCTGACCTCCGCACGACTGTGAGAAACATTCGGTTTGTGAATTGCGATGAGTATGCTTGCTTCGTCCAGTCGCCGATCGTCGAAGACGTTGTTGTCGACGGCTTCAAGACGCACGGTGACACGCTTTTGACTTTTGGCGCGGTTTTCAAGCATGTCGTTCTTCAGGGCAAAATCGATTTTCTCATGACCAACGAGGTCCTCTCTCCGTCCGATGAAATGACCGAAGAGCAACAGGCATTTAATCAGGCAAACGTGGACTATTATCGAGATGTCGATTGGGCACTCGACATTCGTCAGGGAGAGTTCAAAGACATCGAACTCCGTGGCGTCCCCGGTCGGTTAATTCGACGTGATCCGGAAACACAAGCTCTTGTGACGCGACAGGCGCTGCTCGAAGGAAATTGGCGCAAATTGGAATTTCATGCGAATGTCACGACGCTTGCGATCGGCATGTTCTTGGAAAGAGACGAGCCGGATTATGTCGTCGTCGCTCCGAAGCGTGACAACACATTTCGCGAGCGGCTCGCGGACATTGAACTTCTTCGCCGAGCGGGCATTGCCGAACCGGATTAATGCAAGGTGCCCCATGCGATTGTTCGAAAAACAGACGTTTGAGCGATTCAGAGACGATGACTCCGCGGCAGTGTTTTCCGATTTGGAGTTTCGGAATTGTACTTTCCAAAGTTGTTCAATTTCAAACACCCGTTCACCCCAATTGCGTACGACCTTACGAAATCTTCGATTGACCAATTGCACCCAGTATGGATGCTATCTTCACGCAGCAATCGTCGAAGACGTTGTCGTCGATCGAGCACACAGTCATGGCTTCCAGACATGGGGAGCTGTCTTCAAACACGTGACCCTGCAAGGGACAATCGACTACCTAATGACCAGTCGGCTGGCCGTTGCGGGACTCGCGACACCCCAAGAGCAGCGAGCCTTCGATCAAGCCAATGCGGAATACTATCGGCACGTCGATTGGGCACTCGACATTAGTCGCGGTGAGTTTGCGGATCTGGAACTTCGCGGCGTTCCCGGCCGGCTTATTCGCCGTGATCCAGAGACACAGGCGCTGATAACGCGCCAAGCGATTCTCGACAGCCGTTGGCGCAAGCTCGAATTCCATTCCGATGTCACATCGGTCGCAATCGATGTGTTCTTGAAAAGAGGAGAAGGGGATTACGTCCTCGTCGCTCCCAAACGCGCCAAGAGATTCGACGCTCAGCTCGCCGACATCGAACTCCTCCGCCGAGCGGGCATTGCCGAACCGGATTAATGCAAGGTGCCCCATGCGATTGTTCGAGAATGAGACGTTTCATCGATTCAGGGACGATGACTCCGGAGCAGTGTTTTCCGATCTGGAGTTTCACAATTGTATTTTTCGGAGCTGCCAGATTTCAAACACTCACTCGCCGGCGCTTCGCACAATCGTCCGAAACATCCGTGCCATAGGTTGCCATCAATTCGCATGTTGCGTTTTAGGTGCCATCGTTGAAGACGTGTTTGTTGACGGATTGAAGACGCACGGGGAAACGCTTCAAACCTGGGGAACTGTTTTCAAGCACGTTACGCTCCGCGGCAAGATTGATATTTTGATGACCAGTTCCCTAATATTTGGCGGACAAGCCACCCCTGTAGAGCAGCAAGCTTTTGACCGAGCCAATGACGATTATTATCGAAGCGTTGATTGGGCCCTCGACATTAGTCAAGGCGACTTCAAGGATTTGGACATCCGGGGAGTGCCCGGACGACTCATCAAGCGCGATCATGAAACACAGGCGCTTTTGACGCGACAGGCGATGCTTGACGGTAAATGGCGCAATTTGGAATTCCATACGAATATTACATCCATCGGAATCAGTCTATGCTTGGACCGAGGCGAACCGGACCTGGTGCTCGTCGCACCCAAACGTGACAACACATTTCGCGAGCGGCTCGCGGACATTGAACTTCTTCGCCGAGCGGGCATTGCCGAACCAGATTGATATGGCGATTTCGCACCATTCACTGACCACCACGGAGCATTAACTCATGGAAGATAAAAGACCTCGCCCCGAGCTTTCGGCCGCGTTCGAGCATGTGCAGAAAGAGCGCAACGACAAGCGCAAAGAGCTCGGCATCGTCGTCGGTTCGTCGAAACTAATCCTTAGCATCAAGCCCACGGGCGAGATAAATCCCTTGACGGGCCGGCCCGCCGTCAAAGTTAGCTCGACCGTGGTGAGTGAAAAGCCCGACGCTCGGCAGGCCTTCGGTTTCGTGATCGGTGCAGCGCTTTCGGAACAACCTGAGATCTTGCGATCGGCGTGCTTCCTCTGTTGTGCATTACCAGACGAATGTTTGGATGCAGCGGCGCGATATTTCGCGTCGCCACTGGCCGAGATGCCCTGTTTCGGACACCACGAGCATCTGCCAGAAATGGTCATCTATTTTCACCGATTTGACGCGGACAAGTTGCCGGATCTCGTGGCGCGAACGTGCGCGTTCGACCGCGCTGCCGGCGATCGGTTGCGGGCGGAGTTAAGCGACGCGCTCGATGATCCGCTCTGTGCGGACGAGATCGGCGTGTTGGGAGTGCAGGCACTTCGTGAACGGCTCGAGACCGTCTGAATCGACCAGCCACATTGCCGCGTCAGTGACCCGCAGGCAGATTGAATTCAGCCGTCTCTCATGCCGTTTCGGGCAACTGGTGGCCCAGCTTGTCGCGCTTGGTGGCGATGTAGCGGGCGTTGTGCTCGTTGACCGGCGGATGGATGGGCACCTGGTCGACGACTTGCAAATCAAAACCGCCGTAGATGAAAGCGTCGGTCTTTTTGGGATTGTTCGTCAGCAGACGGATTTTGCTCAGCCCCAGGTCCTTGAGCAGTTGAATGCCGATGCCGTAGTCGCGCGTGTCGGCCTTGTAGCCCAAGGCGAGGTTGGCTTCGACCGTGTCGAGCCCCTGGTCTTGCAGGGCGTAGGCTTTGATCTTTTCGACCAGCCCGATGCCGCGCCCTTCTTGCGGCAGGTAGACCAGCACGCCGGCGCCTTCGCTAGAGATCATCTCCAGCGCCATGTCGAGCTGGTCGCCGCAATCGCAGCGCAACGATCCGAGCACGTCACCGGTAAAACAAGCCGAATGCAACCGCACCAGCGGCACGGGTCCTTTGTCGGGCTCGCCCATCACCAGCACGAACGGCTGTTGCGATTCGTATTTCACGCCGTAATAGATCATCTTGAACAGCCCGTGCTTCGTGGGCAGCTTGGCTTCGGCCGCGCGGTAGACCAATTTTTCTCGAATGCGCCGGTAGCGGATCAGCTCTTCGATCGAAATGATTTCCAGGTGATGCTTTCGCGCCAGCTCGAACAACAGGGGGCGCGTGGCCCGATCGCCGTTGGGTCCGAGGATTTCGCAAAGGGCCCCGCCGGGAGCCAGCCCGGCCAGGCGGGCCAGATCGACCGTGGCTTCGGTGTGACCGGCACGGCGCAGCACGCCGCCCTCTTTGGCCACCAGCGGAAACAAGTGGCCGGGACGCACGAAATCCGAGGGCTTGCTCGACGGGTCGATGATCGACGCGATCGTCAGCGCCCGCTCTTGGGCCGTAATGCCCGTTCGGCAAGTCTTGTGATCGACCGGCACCGTGTACGAGGTGCCCAAGAAGGAGGTGTTCGCCTCCACCATCGGCGCGAGCTTTAGTCGCTCGGAGACCTCCGGCAGGATCGGCATGCAGAGCTGGCCGCGACCGTTAGTGATCATGAAGTTGACAATTTCGGGCGTCACCTTTTCGGCGGCGCAGATGAAATCGCCTTCGTTTTCGCGGTCTTCTGCGTCGACCACGATGACCACTTCCCCGCGGGCGATGGCGTCAACGGCGGCTTCAATCGTCGAAAAAGTAGTACCCACGCTGTTGACTCAACAAAAGGGGACGCCTCCCTTACGCGGCCGAATTGGATCCGCGTAGCCTAGCTGGTATTATAAGTCAGTTGGGACGCCGTGCCAGGGCAGGGGCAACCATCTGGGGCGACCGTTAGCCCATCAAAAAGCAACTTCAATGATCCCCCGCTGGAAAATTTGCCTGTCGTTGAGCGTGTTCGCGGTCGCTGTGTCAACCCGCGCGGCGTTGCTGTGGGCCGGAGATTTCGACACGATTCGCGGCGTGACTTACGTTCAGCGCGAGAGCGGGGAGCTGAAGGCCGACGTCTATATTTCGGCCTTCGCCGACCGCAAGGCTCACGAGGAGACGGTCAAGTTTTTCGAAGAGAATTTAAAAAAGCCCGCCAGAGCCGTGAATTAGCAGCGCTCGCAACAAGCGCCCCGCCGCGGTTGCGCAATACAATCGGTAGCCGCTCCAATCGGCCGCCAGGTGCGACATGTTAGATCGTGAAGAGTACGTCGAGCAGGCCCATTTTTTCAAGACGCTCTCGCAGCGCAGCCAGATGGGGCTCTCGACGCAGGAACTGTTGGGAGCGGTGCGCGAAGAGATACTTTCGACCACCAAGCTGCCGATGGCCATCGATTTTCTGGCGGGCGAGTTGCGGCTCAACGGCGTCTTTGCCACGGCGATGGCCAAGTTGAAGCACTACTTCACTCCCTTTCAGACCTTTGTCATCGGGGAGGCCGAGAGCGATCAAGGCCGCTTCGACATGCTTATGGCGCTCGAGGTTCTGTCGCGCGAGGCGCAATATCGCGCGGCCGGCGCGACCACGCAGGGGATCTTTCTCTTCGAGTTCGAGGCGCTCTCGCGCAACCGCTTGGGCTACGATCGCGGGCTCGAGGCGATCGCCGGCGATGCGATCTTCAACGCGGCCTGGCGAAGTTGGATTCAATTGGTGCGTCATCAGGTCGGGCTGGTCGAATTCGCCGACTTGATTTACGTGCGCAGCGAGCACTACTTCCGCCGCCAGGCGATCCACGGCGAGGGCGGCGAGATGGCCGCAAGCGAACGTCCGGTATTGTTTGGAGAAGGCGAAGGGCGGATTGCGCTGGCCAATCGGGGCAAGGATCCGCTCTTGTTGTTTGCCGCATTGCACCGCCACTTGGGTTATCCCGAAGTGCCACGCCCGCCACGTCCTGACGAATCGCCGCAACTGATTCCGCTGCTGCTGCGCCGCGTGGAGCGGCTCGAGGCGCGGTTGAAGCTGGTGGAAGAAGAACTCAAAGGTGGAATTGATTTGACGCGCTTCTACGCGGGGCCAGGAGGCGGCGCGCCGGTCGCAAAATCCCACGAGTAACCGAATAACACCGAGATTTGGGCCGGTCCAAACGGTGCGCTGACGATCGGCCCGTTGTGCTTGCCGCAGTCTCACGCCGGTGGTACATTTAACTATGCATTGCGTTACGTCTGGGTAAAGAGGCCCTCGCTTCCGCGTAGGCGTGCCGTGAACTTCGAGCTCAAGTTGGTCGTAATGTCAGTCGGGCGGCCCGTGCAGGCGGTGCCACCCTGTAAGCG
Organism: Planctomycetia bacterium; assembly: GCA_016200205.1. Taxonomy (GTDB): domain Bacteria; phylum Planctomycetota; class Planctomycetia; order Pirellulales; family PALSA-1355; genus PALSA-1355. The sequence continues at coordinate 4,136 of JACQFF010000288.1, read as the reverse complement.
CCGATATGCACTCCAACTCCCGTATTCGGGCCAACCTTTGTACCCGCGGCTGCATGCAGTGATGTCGCAGCATGCCAGACGGTACGCTAGCTTCGACTGCGGGCCTGCCTGTGGCAGGCCAGTGGCTCGTCGCCTCACCAGGCGATCTCCCGCCGCGCTTGTCTCAGCCAGCAGATCGTTTTTGAAGTCCGCCTACTTCAAGAAATGATCCGCAAATTTGTATCCGCCCGCGTGAGATGCAGCCCCGTGAACCGATAATTGAACGTGAGTATCCCTTGTTTGTCCGTCCCAACGGTCGCGCTCTTTCCGCCCGCTTTCGACACGCAAACTCCGGACGCCAGGAAGGAAATCATAATATCTCATGGCCACGATGATTCGCTCCAAGCCCCTTGTTGAACTCGATGCCGCGACCGTTCGCTTCTGTGGCGACTCCGGCGATGGCATGCAGTTGGCCGGCACGCAATTGACGAACACTTCGGCTTTGGCCGGCAATGATATTGCCACGTTCCCCGACTTTCCGGCCGAGATTCGCGCCCCTCGCGGCACGAAAGCCGGCGTGAGCGGTTTTCAAATTCGCTTTGCCAGCACCGAGATCTTCACGCCCGGCGATCAGGTCGACGCGCTGGTGGCCATGAACCCAGCGGCCCTGGTGACCAACCTGGTCGACCTGATGTCCGGCGGCATTCTGATCGTCAACAAGGATGCCTTCGACGAGAAGGGGATGGCGCAGGCGGGCTACAATACCAACCCGTTGGAAGACGGCAGTCTCGACGGCTATCAACTGTTTGCCGTGGAGATGACCCGGCTGACCCGGCTGGCCGTCGAAGGGCTGGGCCTGGGGCAGAAAGAGAGCGACCGCTGCCGAAACTTCTACGCCATGGGCCTGACGTTCTGGCTCTACGATCGCTCGCTGGATCCGACCCTGCGCTACATCGACGACAAGTTTGGCAAAATGCCGGCCGTGGCCGAGGCCAACCGCCGGGCCTTGAAGGCCGGTTATAATTATGGCGAGACGACCGATGCCATGGCCAGCCAGTTTTCGGTCCACAAGGCCGATCTCGAGCCGGGCCTGTATCGCAACATCACCGGCAACCAGGCCGTCGCTTGGGGCCTGATCTCGGCGGCCGTCCGGAGCAATTGCGAGTTGTTCTACGGCAGCTACCCGATCACTCCGGCCAGTGATATTTTGCACGAGTTGGTGCGCCACAAGAACTTCGGCGTGCGGACCTTTCAGGCGGAAGATGAAATCGCCGCCGTCACCTCCGCCATCGGCGCCGCCTTCGGCGGAGCCATGGCGTAACCGCTTCGAGCGGGCCGGGCATCGCGTTGAAGACCGAAGCCATCGGCCTGGCCGTGATGACCGAGCTGCCGCTCGTGATCATCAACGTGCAGCGCGGCGGCCCGAGCACCGGGTTGCCCACCAAGACCGAACAAGCCGACCTGTTGCAAGCCATGTTCGGCCGCAACGGCGAATGTCCCGTGCCGGTGATTGCCGCTCGCAGTCCGGCCGACTGCTTCGACGCCGCCCAAGAGGCCTGGCGCATCGCCACTCGGTTCATGACCCCTGTGTTCCTGCTGAGCGACGGATATATCGCCAACGGCGCCGAGCCGTGGAAAGTGCCCGACATCGAGTCGTTGCCGCAGATCGCCGTCAAACATCCGCAAGGCAGCGAGAATGGGGACGTGTTTCAGCCCTACGCCCGCGACGAGCGATTGGCGCGGCCTTGGGCGCTGCCGGGCACGCCGGGGCTGATGCACCGTATCGGCGGTTTGGAAAAACAGGATATCACCGGCAACGTCAACTACGAGGCCGAGAATCATCAACACATGGTCGACTTGCGAGCTCGCAAAGTGGCCGGCATCGCCAAAGACATTCCACTTCAGGAAGTCGAAGGCCCCGCGAGCGGCAAATTGCTCGTGATGAGTTGGGGCGGAACCTACGGCGCGTGCGCCACCGCGGTGCAGCAGGTCCACAGCCGAGGCGGCTCGGTGGCCCATGTCCACCTCCGTTACCTCAACCCATTCCCGGCAAACTTGGGCGAAATCATCCGCCGCTTCGAAAAAGTGCTGATCCCGGAATTGAACCGCGGGCAATTGCGGACGTTGATTCGCGCCGAATTTCTGGTCGACGCAGTCGGGCTGAATAAAGTGCAAGGCAAACCGTTTGCCATCAAAGAGGTCGTGGAAAAAATCAAGGAACTATTGAACTAATAAGGGACTCTAACAAAACCGCCCAGGCGAAGGGGACAGTCCCATTTTGCTCCGAGGACTGCGCAGAATTGGGACAGTCCCCGGCGGTTTTGTTAGAATTCCTAAAGCACACCGAGAGATCGCCATGAGTACCGAAGCAGCATTACCCGTACTTAAGCCCGGAGATTTTGCCAGCGACCAGGAAGTTCGCTGGTGCCCCGGTTGCGGAGATTATTCCATTCTGGCCCAAATGAAAAAGGTCCTTCCGACCCTGGGCATCCCGTTGGAAAAGACGGTGTTCGTTTCGGGCATCGGCTGCTCCAGCCGTTTCCCCTATTACATGAACACTTACGGAATCCACTCCATCCACGGCCGGGCCCCGGCGGTGGCCAGCGGATTGAAGATCAGCCGACCCGACCTGTCGGTGTGGGTGATCACCGGAGACGGCGACGCGCTGTCGATCGGCGGCAATCACTTGATGCACGCCATTCGCCGCAATCTTAATCTCAACATCATCCTCTTCAACAACCGCATTTACGGGCTGACCAAGGGCCAATACTCTCCAACCTCGGTGCTGGGGCAGGTGACCAAGAGCACGCCCAATGGCGTGATCGACAACCCGTTGCATCCGCTCTCGGTGGCCATCGGCTGCGAAGCCACCTTCGTGGCCCGCTCGATCGACGTCAACATTAAACACCTGACGATGGTGCTCAAACGGGCCGCCGAACACGTGGGCACTTCGTTCGTCGAAGTTTATCAGAATTGCAACGTGTTCAACGACGGCGCCTTCGAATATGCCACTGGCCGCGATACCAAGAGCGAGACCACGCTCGAACTGGAGCACGGCAAGCCGTTGATCTTCGGCAAGAACCGCGACAAGGGCATCCGCCTAAACGGCATGGATCCCGAAATCGTCGAGCTCGGCAAAGGCATTTCGGAAGACGACCTGTTGTTTCACGACGAAAAGGCGCCCGAGCCGAGCCTGGCCTACTTGCTCAGCCGCATGTCGCAGCCGCAGTTCCCCGAACCGATCGGCGTATTCCGCGCCGTGGATCATCCGCGCTACGAGGAACGGCTCAACGAGCAAATCACCAGCACCCAAAAAGCCCGCGGCAAAGGCGACCTGCAGACGCTCTTCACCAGCGGGGAAACCTGGACGGTGGAGTAAGGGGGTTGCTGGCGGCACGACTGGGATATTCTGCTTTTAATGGAAAAGTAGAATGCCCCCTGTCCCGACCCAAACCCCAGAATTCGGCAGAATTCGTGCGTCCCGAACCATGCCAATCGGCAAGTGCCGAACCCCGACCCAATATTGGAAAGTTCGCCGATGGCAATTATTCTATAGGCGTGCCCACAGTCTTGCGCGCGCAAGCATGGAACTGGCAGTTCCCGTTTCTACCTTTATGAAAGGAGTAGAGCCACGTTGTGAATCGGTGACCGAATGGACGAGCCTCTTTGGCCAGCGCGTAACGTGGCCGAGCATTCGTACTGTCCGCGGCTGTTTTATTACATGGAGGTCGAAGGTATTCATCTGCCCAGCGCGGATACGGAGCAGGGAATTCATATCCACCGGCACGCGGATGAACCAAGCAATGAAAGCGTCCTCAGAGCCGCCCACGACGGCGAGGCTCCAAAAGTAGTCCGCAGTCTGGTGCTCACAAGCACAACGCTCGGCCTGACGGCTACCCTCGATCTGGCAGAAGTCGACGGCAAAGTCGCAGTACCGATTGAGTATCGCAAGGGCAGGCCGTACCACCGCGTCGCAGACAACGACGAAGAAGCAGATACGGTGGAGCCCTGGCCTACCGACCGCGTGCAGGTCGGCTTGCAGTCAATCTTGCTGGAAGAAGCGGGCTACTCCGTACCGCGGGCGGTCCTCTATTACGCGGCCGAGAAGCGTCGCGTTACAGTGGCATTTGACGCGGGGCTCAAAGCGGAAGCACTGG
>JACQFF010000274.1 GCA_016200205.1 Planctomycetia bacterium | reverse complement strand
TTCACGCCCGGATCGGTGCCGATGGTGTTGTCGTAGTAGGACGTGAAATAGACCGTCCCGATATCGACATCGCGGCCCTGCGCGTCTTTTTCGGTCGCCGGGGTGCCCAGCACTTGCAATCCGCCACCCTGGCGAGGGACGCCTTGCGCCGAAGAGCCCGCGTCGATGTTGGCCGCGCGCAGTTTGATGATCGCGCCGGCGTCGACCATCACGGTAACACCGGCGGGGATCTCGAATTTCGAGCCGTCTGAAAGCGGGTTTCCCAGACTATCAAAGCCGATATTGTAGGAGCTGTTGTCGGTGAGTGTGTGCAAGATGTGATCGGCGCCCGAGTTGCCCTCGATACGCACCACGGTGCCGGGGCCGAGTTGCGCGGCAGCCGCCAGCGCGGTGGAGATCACCGTGTAGGGATTAGCAAGCGAGCCGTTGGGAAATTGCTGAGCGTTCGCCTTGTCCACATACAGCGTGTGGGCCGTGTCGGCCACGCGGAACCAGAAGTTGTCCACGCCGCCAGGTGCCCCATCCCCATCCGCATCCAAAAGAGTGCCGGTCAGGTCCTTGATTCCGTCGGCGGGAGTCGGCGCGAAGGTCACCCTCAACTGGTACGCCCCCTGGGTCGTGCCTCCGAAACCGCTGTTGGCAATCGTCGGATCGAAATGCGTGTTGCCGGTGCTCGTCACCGCCACAAAATAGTTGCCGGCATCGAGCTGCAAGTGAACGAATGAATCCTTGCCATAATAGTTATCGTTGCGGGCCAGCAAGTTATGATTGCCGTCATATATCGTGATCACGGTGTCCAACTGACCGGGGGCCGAGTTCCCGGTGACCTGTTGGATCCGTTCGGCGAATGTTTCGAAGTTCACCTGACCGGCGCGGGGCACGGTCAGGTTGAAAATATTGATATCATTGCCCACCGGCGGGTGCAGAAACTGGCCGTAGAGGATATCGGCGTCGCCGGGAAACACATTTTCAGCGGTGATTGACTGCGGCTGGCCGAGGCCCAAGTCCGTCAGCGGCGGGGCATCGAAATCGAAACCCAATCCCAACAGGTGGCCAATATCGGCCATCGCTTGCTGGAAGTACGCGCCGCCCGATTCGCTTTTGCCCCAGTCGATCGAGCCATTGATCACCGCCTCGCTGCCGTTGGTGACCGAGCCGATCTTGGTGTCTATTTGGAATTGGATTGAGCGCACATCGCCGGTGGCGAACGTGAATCCCACATTTCGAAACGAATTGTCCGCAAAGGTGCTATTCGGGCTGACGGCGACCTCTTCGAACTCAACGCCCAAGTGACGGGCGTAATACGAGAGTGCTTCTCGCACGCGCTGTTTTTGCGTTTCGGTGATGGTGTTGAAAACGGGTTGGCCCAGCACTGTTCCGTAATTGGATTGGAAGTTGTATTTGTAGACCGGAATCGTCCCGCTGAGGTCCGGCGGCCCGATGAATTCCGGCAATCCGTTGCCAGCGGTCGTTTCATGCACAAAACCACTGGGATCCAACCAAGGTTGAAAGTGGTTTTGGGGAAGTACCAGACCCGGAATATCTCGCTGGCCCGGCTCGTTGTTCCCGCCCGGATAGGTGACGCTGACTCGGCTGCCGCCGATGAAGCCGGACAGGTCGATGCTCTGCGTACCTTGCGCGGCGGTGAAATAGGGGGTCGCCGCGGTATTGATCGTAGCCGCCGTATCAAAGCTGGATCCCGGCAAGCTCGACAGGGCGACCGCCTTCGGCGGCAGTGCCAGGGGATCGCTATTGCCGATTCGCAGCCGATACAGGTCGGGAGTGTCGAGCGGCGATGGGGTTGCTCCGACGGGATCGAAACGCAACACCGCCTTGCCCGTGGTCGGGTCGTAGTTGACGGAGGTAGGATTAAATACCTGGTCATCCTGCTCCGTCGTCGTCCCGTTGGTGCGGATCAATTCGTAAAAGGCCGGGTTGTTTGCGGAGGCAGAAAACTGCGATCCATTCGCGGGATCAGAAACCAACGGATCGTTGACGTTGAAATAAACATCGATCTGGTGGCCGCTGTCTGCTTGCGAGAGCACATTGTTCGGATCGCGGATTACCGGTTGGGGGACGATCGAGACGACCTGGGCTCCCAAGTCGAGAGTGAAGGTCTGCGTGACACTCGTCCCGCCGTTGAACGCCTGATTGGCGATCGACTTCAAGGCGCCGCTAATCAGCAACTGGTATTTGTCGTCGGGCAATGCACTTGCGAAGCGGACGATCACGTCGGTGGGCTTATCTCCGAGCGCCAAATATCCGGGAGTCACGGTCACATCGTTACCGTTGTTCAGAATGTGATCGCCACCGCGCGTGAACCGAATGGATGGCACGCCATTGACCGTCAGAGTGTTGCCATCCAAAGCGGCATCAAACCGTAGGGTCAACTCAGTCGGCGCGGTATGCAGAATTTGCCCCGGCGACAACACGGTCCCGTCCGGTTCGATGGTTCCGACAAAACTCGGACCAATTGCAAACAGCGTGCGCTCCTCGAATGGTTCCAAGTGCAAGGAACGGGACCTGAACCGTCGCGCCGTCGCGATTTTGCGCGATTTGCGCAGCGAAGGTCTCGTGTGATCACTTTGAGGCGAGGAGTTCTGCCAGATGGCCATGACGGAGGCTTTCTTCCAAAGTTAGTCGTACCGAACCGTTAAACTCGAAAAAGCGCCACGAAACCGGATTATGATTGCGAGGGTGCGCGAAATCAAATTCGCTGCATTCCCCCTGTGCCCCCCAGCAAGCGCACAACTCCAGCGCATTGCAAAACGCACAATCGTGCCAATGCTCAATGGTTTATGAAGCGGAAAGAGAAGCTGTGCCGGTTCCAATGGCAAGCCAGCCGAAGAGGTCAATCCCTCCATATGCGCACAAGGCCCCACCTGTTTCAAGATGCTTGTAGTAAAAAGTGCCGAAAAGCCGAAAATTATCGGCTGAATCAGGTATGCGCTGCCTTGGCCGGGTAGAGTCTTCGCGCCCCTTCGTATCGAACTGGGCGTCTCACTGGCGGGGTCGATCTGCGGGTGGCTGGACGGTGTCGAGCGCCGCCGCTCGCAACCATCATGGGCTTCTCGTCCGTCCGCTGATCCATTGACAAATTGCGAACTTTTTGGATCAGGACTCTGTTCGCTAACCGGTGTAAGAGTTATTCCCGAAATAATCGCCCAAGGCGGAAATGGTCTCGCAAAGGGGGAGAATCCGGCCGCACCAATAACCGGCTACCTCGCCGGACGATCTCCCAAACACCGCGCCGGCTTTCGAGTGGCGTTTTGCGATCATCGCCCGGTCCAGCACAAATGATCCGAAATCCAGCGCGGCTTGATTTCTTGGGCCAGGCGCTTGAGCTTTTTTAGATAATCGACATTCAAGGGGTCGGTGCTGCCGATCGACAGTGACACGCCGTGCATGACGGTAGGATAGCGCTCGGCGATCTGCTCGACCACGTAACGGGGTCGGCCCGCGGAATCCATGAAGTTCTCGGAGATCACCTCGAACCAATCGACCGCGGGCTGATGCTCCAAGATGTAGGAGAAGTGGACGGTTCGTAAACCGAGCCCCAAGCCAAGATGGGGATGGCCGCGGCGTGGCGCTGCCATCACTTGGAATTCTTCCCCGTGTGTCGCAGGCGACGCCTAGGCTTTCTTCGGCGCGGGACCGATTTTCTTGCCTTCTTTGGCCATCAGCTCCTCGAACCGGGCCCGGGCTTTTTTCCATGAACCGGCCGAGAGGGGCACGGCGCACTCGCCTTTGCCTTTGCAAGAATTCTCGCCTGGCTTGGCTCCGCAGCCCCCCTGTCCTCGACACTCATTATCGGCGTGGCAGCCATGCGCCTTGGCCGTGGCGCAAACGCCTTGACCGGCACAGGCGTTGTCCTTCTTGGTCCCCAGCGCTTTGCACACATTCAAACCACGGCAAACGTGCGGTTCGCCGAGCAAGGGACTCTTGTTCTTATCCTTGCCCGGAGGCGAATCGGCCGCCAAGGCGCGGTCGCCCAACGAGGCGCCGGCGACCAGCCCACCGATTGCGGCGGCAGTGAGACGCTGAAAATCACGACGATCCAGTTCGGAGTTTTCCATCAAATGATCCAATGTGTCCGAGGTTTTTGGGTTTCTGCTTGGCCGCCGGCCGGAAGGGAGCAGTCGGTTTATCGGTTCGCTTAGCCTATCATCCGCCTTGCCCATTTGCCAAGAAGCAATAGTGCGCCCACCGGCCCCGAATTCCAAGCTCAAAAATCGTAGCCGCCGACATTCTCGCGATCGAACACCTTCGGCGGCCCGAGCAACACTTCGCCGGGCCTGACGCGAATGCTTTTCAGGCGGCCGATCGCGTGCTCGCCGGGCGCGAGTTTTTTGTCGTGCAAAAGCTTGGCCACGTGCACGGTCAGGTAGCCCAAGTCCACCGGGCTCCAGAGCACGAATTGCTTGATCGTGCCGTCCTCGACGTATTCGCGCATGGTGTTGGGCAGGCTCAGCCCGGTGACGAAGATCGTCTCGGCCTTGCCGGCGTCGCGCACCGCCTTGGCGGCGCCGGGCAGCGAGACCGAAGTGATCGCCCAGATGCCCACCAAATCACCATGGGCATTGATCACGTCCTGCGAAAGGCGATAGGCCTTGGACTGATCCTCGTCGCTGACCAAGGTTTCGAGCAATTTGAGTTTCGGATATTTTTCGGCGATCCGCGCGCGCATCGCCTTCATCCAGGCATTTTGATTGGGCGAGGTGGCCGAGCCGGTCACGATCACCGCCTTGCCCTCGCCGCCGAGAGCTTCGCCCAGAATATCGACCAACGTTTGGCCAATCTCGTCGATCGGCGCCTGATTGACAAACGTCTCGCGTCCCGAGGCTTCTGGATTCGCATCGGCGTCCCAAGTCAGGATCGTTATGCCGGCTTCTTTTGCGCGCCGTAGCGCGGGGGCGACCAGTTCGGGATCGTTGGCGGCGACGGCGATCATGTCGTAACCCTGGGCGATCCAGCGATCGATCATTTTGACTTGCTCTTCGGCGCTGTCGACGGCGGGGCCGTCAAAATCCAGATCGATGCCCAGTTCCCCGGCCGCCTCGCGGGCCCCTTTTTCCGAGGCATTGAAGTAGCTGATCCCCATCAGCTTGGGCATCAGGCCCATTTTGAGTCGCGCGGGCTCACCGGGGCTCGTGCCGCTCTTGCCGCATCCGGCAACGACCAATGCAACGAGACCAACCAGGCCCAACAAGCGAAGAGAAGGCGAGCGGTGCATAGGGTTCGGCTGGAGTCCGTGTTCGTTGCTCACAAGAGCGATTCGAGCCGCCCCGTGCTGTCGCCAAGCGATTCGACGGAGGAATCCATACGATCCAACATCGACAGATACAGATTGTTCAGCGGCGTTTCTTTTTCATAACGCAAATGCCGCCCAGAGGCGATGGTTCCGCCGCCACGCCCGGCCAACAGTATCGGCAAGTTGTCGTGATTATGCGCGTTCCCGTCGCCGATACCGCTGCCGTAGACGATCATCGAGTTATCCAACAGCGTATGCTCGCCCTCGGAAATTCCTTGGAGCTTCTCGAGGAAATGCAAGAATTGCGTTACGTGGAAGCGGTTGATTTCACGAATCTTGGCCTGCTTTTCGGGATTGCCGCCATGATGCGACAGGTCGTGGTGGCCGTCCGGCACATTTATGAACGGATAGGCCCGATTGCTGCCTTCATTGGCCACGACGAAAGTCGACACGCGGGTGATGTCGCCTTGAAAAGCTAGCGCCATAAGGTCGTACATCAGCCGGATGTGTTCGGCGTAATCGGCCGGAATGCCCGTGGGAACCTGATAATTGGGCACCGGTTCCGCTGGATTACGGCCAGCCGAACTGATTCGCAGTTCGAGTTCGCGCACCGAGTTGAGGTATTCATCGAGCTTGCGGCGGTCCTTCACGCCTAATCTCGATTGCAATTGATGAGCATCTTCCAGCACGAGGTCCAAAATACTCTTTTCGTAACGATCGCGCTTGGTTCGGGCCTCGGCCCCACCAGCGCCACCCGAAAAGAGCCGCTCGAAGGCCAACTTTGGGTCGATTTCTTTGGCTTGCGGCGTGGTTTCTGTCCGCCAAGAGATATTGGTCGAGTACGAGCAGCTATACCCAGAATCGCAGTTTCCGGCCTGCGATCCGCGGTCGCAACCTAGCTCGATCGACGGAAATCTGGTCCGCTGCCCGACGTTGCGGGCTGCCACCTGATCGACCGAAACGCCCACCTTGATGTCAGCGCCGTGCGTTTTACGGGCTTGTTGACCCGTGAGAAAGCTCGAAAGCGCGCGGGCATGGTCGCCCGGCCCGTCGCCGTGTGGCCGCCCGTGGTCTTGGGCCAGACCGCTGAGCACAAGCAGTCGGTCCTTGACCGGCTTGAGCGGTTCCAAGATGTAGGGCAATTCGAAATCGCCGCCCACGGCCGCGGGCGTCCAGTCCGGCATGTGCATGCCGTTGGGCAGATAGACGAATGCCATCCTCGTGGGAGCCATCTTCTTTTCGTCCGCCGCCAGGCCGATCGCCGGAGTCATGGCATCCAACAGCGGCAAGCTGATTGCCGTCCCGAGTCCACGCAACACCGTGCGTCGCGAAATCCGCCTGGCTTTGCTCATCGGTTGCTCCCTTTGCCCCTGCGTTTTTGGAAGGCGTCGGTATGAACGACGGCAACGATCAGGCTCGAGAATCTATAATCGTTTTGCTTCATTGCCGCGGCAATGTCGGCGACGGTGCACTTGTCATAATACTCGACCCCCCGGCCTAAGCCATAGGTGAGCATCTTTTCGGCCAAACAGCGGACAAAGTCGTCCTGCCGGCCCTTTAGGATTGCCTTCAGCTCGCGCGGCCCAGCGAACGACTGGCCGCCCGGCAGGGTGCCCGAGGAATCGATTTTGAATTCTCCGTCCTCGTTCCTCCAAGCGCCAATCCCATTGTAGTTTTCCAGGCCAAAACCCAGTGGATCCATGCGGTTATGACAAATCGCGCAATCGGCTTTCGCGCGGTGTTGTTCCATCCGCTCGCGCAGTGAACCGCTCAGCGCCACGCCGGCCGCTTCGTCCAGCGGCGGAACGTCGGGCGGTGGAGGCGGGGGCGGCGTTCCCAGCAGGTTTTCCAACACCCATTTGCCACGCTTCACCGGCGAGGTACGCGTGGGATTCGAGGTCACTGTCAGCACGCTGGCCTGCGTCAGCACTCCGCCACGCTGCTGGCCGTCAAGCGCCACGCGGCGATATTCCTCGCCTTTGACATCCGGGATTCCGTAGTGCCGTGCCAATCGTTCGTTAACGAACGTAAAGTTGCCGTCAATGAAGTCGAGCACGACGCGGTCCTCTTTCATGATCGCGGCAAAGAACAACTCGGTCTCCTTAGCCATCGCCGCGCGAAGCGGTTCGTCGAAGCTGGGATACTCCCGTTTGTCCGGCGAGGCGATTTTTAAATTGCGCAACTGCAGCCACTGGCCGGCAAAGTTTTCGACCAGGGCCTGCGCTTTGGGATCTTGCAGCATCCGTTTGATTTCCCGATCGAGATGATCGCCCTTGCGCAACGTGCCGAAACGAGCTTGGGCAAACAGCTCGTCGTCGGGCATGCTGCTCCACAAAAAATACGAGAGCCGCGTGGCCAACTCAAAGTCATTGATCGTGCGCACCGCCAGTGGGTTCTCCGGCTCGGGGTCGAGTTCCACTCGAAACAAGAAATGCGGCGAAACCAGCATCGCCTGCACCGCCAATCCAATACTCATGGCGAAATTCTCCTGCTCGCTTTCGGCAAGTTTCACGAGCCCCAACAGCCGATCGACTTCGGCCGCCGTGGAAGGTCGGCGAAAGGCCCGCGCCAGGAATGCGCTCATAATTTCCCGGGCCAGCAGCATTTTGTCGTCCGGCGTGTGCTCCCGCGGGATGATCTGCTTGTACGTCGCCGGATACGGGCCCATGACCTCCAAGTTGTCGATCACCAGATTGCGATCGTTGGGCGGCGGAGCGTCGGGTTGATAATAGTCGTTCAGGAAGGCGACCGAGTAAACGTGCGGTCCGCCGGGGGTCGTGATCCACGCTTCATAGATCTGCGGCGAGTTGTCGACCGCCTTGACGTCGACCATCCGCACGGTTTTTTCATCGAGGCAAATGGCCATTTTGACCGGCTCGGGTCCGGCCTGCTCGCCGTACGCCCGCACGCGAAGGATGTAATCGCCCTCGCCGAACATACGCAGCTTGGTGCGGACCTCCGCCTGGGAAGCCAGCATTCGAGCGCCCCCTTGAACGATTTGGCCGCCGGTGATCTCGTTGGTCACCAGGTTCGCCTGCTCGGTGCCGAGCGCTCGCTTGACGATCTCCTGGGCGGCGGCCATGTACTTTTCCAGCAAAATCGGCGGCATCGAGAGCACGTCGCCAATATTGTCGAATCCGTAGCCAACGTCATCCGAGGGAAAATCGTCGGCCGGATGGAAATCGATGCCCACCAGGTCGCGGATCGTGTTGTTGTATTCCCCCCGATTAAGCCGGCGAATCGTCACCCGCCCCGGATCACGCGATTGGCCACAACCGCTTTTGGCAAGTTCCGCGTCGATCCAGCCTCTGATCTGATCGCGCTCGACCGGCGTTGGCTGGAGCTCTTCCTCGGGCGGCATTTCGCTCTCGTGCAGCTTTTCGGAGATCTTTTCCCACGTTTTGCGGTCCTCGAGGATGGCGACGCGAGTCAAGTAGCCCACCAGCTCCAAATCGGCCTTGGGCTCGGCGCCGCCGTGGCATTTCATGCAGTATTTGACCAGTAGCGGCTCGACTTGCTTGCGAAATGTGCCCAAGGCGGCTGGATCGGGTTCGCCTTCCGCTGCACGCGTCCCGAAGAGCGGCCAGCCGACGAACGCGCAGAGCAGAAAAACCGTTCGAACCCAATACTGATGCATGAAAAGTCCGGGCAAGGATGGAGATCTTACAAGGCGGGGCAGGAGGCTTTATCTTATCAAAATGAGCCGATTCGACCAAGATTTCGGCTCACCCAAAAGGGGTGGTCGGAAGAAAACCAACGGCAAAACCCGAATAAACCCTGCACAACGCGTCGCAATCTGACAAATCATGAAGTGCCGTTTGGCATGCATATAACCACACGCCACGGGCGTGCGCGGCCAGAAAGCATAAAAGAATGCTTGTTTTTCCTTGCCAACATAAATGGTCGCGCGCAATAATATTCGATGTCAAGTTCGTCCCATCTCTCGGAACAGAGAGGCCGATGGTCGGACGCGCGCGTCCGCCCTGGGGGAAGAACGAACATGCAATTGAATTACGTCGGCTTGGTTTCCGCGCTTCTTTTGCTGACCTCTCAATCGGCTAAAGCGGAATGGGCTTACGATGCGGTCGATGCGCTGCTGGCGCCGGGGCCAAGCGGCACGGTTGGCGAACCGTTATCGGCTGCAGGTTCCCTTGAGTCAGATAGTATCCGCTCATTCGGCCAAACGTCCGTTGGCGTGCCAGGACCCGAATCGACGCCGTATTCTGGCCAGGCGCAGTTTGCCGCGACCAATGACCAGCCCAGCACGGAACGTGCCATCGGCGAGAGCCTGTCGTCGAGTGGCCCGCAACACAAATCCAGGTCCTGGCAGATCGACTCCGTGCCCGAGCCCTCGGCCTTGGCCATGGCTGCGGTGGCCCTGATTTTTTTCCTGCTCTTTGGCCGCCGGCGTCGCCTAGGCTGAAGCTGGCTCTGTTTCGGCGCCCGCGGTGCCGAGTTTTCGCTCTACACAGTGGGTCGGCAGCACTGATTTCGCCGGCCTATCTCTTTGGTGCGATTGCCGTTCTGGTTTCCCCGCGCGGCAGCAGGGAGTTGCCCGTCCGTCGCTTCGCGAAGCAACCTGCTCGGATTGTAGTCGCGATCACGCGGCAGGTGACCGCAAATTAATTCAAGATTTTTCGAAGAATTCGTGTCCGGTTTGGCTGCGATTGGGACCTTAGTAAATGGGGGAAACTGCAATCGTTGGGATCCGTTTCAATCATGGACCCGCGCGGGCAACTGAATCTCAGGCGGACGGAATTCAGAAATGAAAGACCAGCTCAGTGGCGTCAAGGCCGGCGATTGCGTGGCTATCGTGTTTCAGGGCGGATCGAGGCGCGCCGCAAGGGTCGATGCCGCAAACGGGGCGTTCATCGAATGCTGGGGTTTCCGCTTTCCGCGGCCCGACTACCAATGGGTCGATCCGTTCACCGGGGAAGTCGTGTGCCTGTTTGGCGCCACCGACGCGGAGCGTCACGATCTGTGGCGAAGACACGCCCGAAACCGAATTCTACAACTCGATTGGGACGCCTCCGACAAGCTTACCGACTCGCAATTGGAACGGATCCTGGCGATTCTAAACGAACCGCTTCAACACCAATCCACCGATGGACTTTGTCCGCGGGACGAGTGAACTCGCAGGCCCGTGCCATCGGCCACACCGCGGCCTGCCTGAAGTAATCGGCGAACGAGTTGAACCGACCGCCGCGCCCTCCGCGTTTGCTCACGCCCAACGTCGGCCTGAAGTGCATGTCCCCGGTCAACCACTGCGTGTACCAGGGCTTTCAGATCGGTTCTTACCAGCGGCTTGGTCGGTGTGGTCGCCCGGACGAATTGCGAGGCTCGGATGACACACGGCCGTCGAGAGTGTTCAATAAAGCCTGGCCGGCAAGTTGTCGGCGATGGTAAAGCATCCGCAATTCTCCCCAGACGCAACAAGTACGACACACGGTCCAACAACTCGCACATTTGGTCCGCAATAGGAACTCTCGCGCCATGGCTACCCCGCGGCACACACAACCGATGCTTCCCTCGGGCACGTTCCAGGATCACTCGATCGTCATTACCGGCGGCGGCACCGGCTTGGGGCGATCGATGGGCCAATACCTGCTCAGCCTGGGGGCCAATCTTGCGATTTGTGGAAGGCGCCGCGAGGTCGTCGAGCAGGCCGCGACCGAGATGGCCAGCGCCTTTGGTGGCCAGGTGTTGGCCCTCGTATGCGACGTCCGCAAGAGCGATCAGGTCGAGGCGATGCTCTCTGCCGTCCACGAGCGGTTCGGACGCATTCACGGCCTGGTGAACAACGCGGCGGGCAACTTCATCTGCCCCACCGAGCGGCTGTCGTATAACGCCTTCAATTCGGTCGTCGACATCGTCCTCAAAGGGACCTACAACTGCACGCTGGCCGTCGGCAAGCGGTGGATCGCCGAAGAGACCCCCGGCGCGATATTGAATATCAGCACTACCTACGCCTGGACCGGGTCGGGTTATGTCGTTCCGTCCGCGGTCGCCAAGGCGGGGGCGCTGATTATGGTCCGCTCATTGGCTTCGGAGTGGGGCAAGTATGGCATACGTCTCAATGCGATCGCCCCTGGCTCGTTTCCCACCGAGGGGGCCTGGTCGCGGCTAAGACCGCCAGAGCTGGGCGACGAATCCGACCTGAACGAGAGGATTCCTCTCGGCCGCTGCGGCGAGCACCAGGAACTGGCCAACCTCGCGGCGTATCTGCTCTCCGACTTCGCCGCCTACATCACCGGCGCCTGCGTCACCATTGACGGCGGCGCCTGGCTTCGTGGCGCAGGACAGTTCAACGGACTCGAACGCGTCACGAGCGAGCAATGGGACATGCTGCAAGCGATGATGAAGCCCGGGAAAAAGTAACGGCCGCACTCCCGTCGGTCTTCCATGGGCACAGCAAAACCAAAACACGACTCATTAGCCGCCGAATCCAACGCTTCGCTCGGAGGCGGCGCAGTCTTTGTTCGATCAAATTGGCGATCCCGTGAGCGGCGTCGTTCGGATAACCCGCCAGGCCAAGATCGCATTAATAGAAAGATGCTTGCGTCATCCACGGCTCGGGGCTAACTTGGTCGCAATTAGGTCATCAACTCCTGCCCTCTTGACGAGAACTGCCGCCGTGTGCCTGCGCGGATTTGTCCATGACGCTTTGTTGGCTGTCGTGTTCGCGGCCGCGATTTGGCGACCAGCTTTGGCCGACGACCGGTGGATTGCCTTCGACGGCCATGACGGCCCTGGAAAAGGGAAGCACGTCGTTCTGGTCAGTGGCGACGAAGAGTATCGTTCGGAGGAGGCGCTGCCGCAACTGGCCAAGATTCTGGCCCTGCGCCACGGCTTCAAATGCACGGTGTTGTTTGCCATCGATCGCCACGATGGCACGATCAATCCTAACCAGAACGACAATATCCCAGGCTTGGAAGCGCTCAAATCGGCCGATCTGTTGGTGCTCTTCACTCGGTTTCGCGACCTGCCCGACGAACAGATGCGGCACATCGTGGACTATGTCGAATCCGGCCGCCCGGTGATTGGCCTGCGGACGGCGACGCACGCTTTTGCCCCCAAGGCTGGCACGACGTTCTCTCGCTACGGATGGCAGAGCAAGGACTGGGATGGCGGCTTCGGGCGACAAGTGCTGGGCGAGACCTGGATCAACCACCACGGGCAGCATGGCAAACAGAGCACGCGCGGGATCATCGCCCCGGACATGAAGGACCACCCGGTCTTGCGCGGCATCAAAGACGGCGACATTTGGGGCCCGACCGACGTCTACGCCGTGCGGCTGCCGCTAGCCGGCGACAGTCGGCCACTCGTGCTCGGACAAGTGTTGTCAGGGATGCACTCGAGCGATAGCCCCGCGAGCGGAAAGCAAAACGACCCGATGATGCCCGTGGCCTGGGTCAAGTCCTTTACCACGTCATCCGGCACGACCGCGCGCGTTTTCACGACTACGATGGGGGCTTCACAGGATCTGGCCAACGAGGGCCTGCGGCGGTTGCTCGTCAACGCCTGCTATTGGGCACTCGGCTTGGAGGAGGGAATTTCGGCCAGGTCAAACGTCGATATCGTCGGCCAATACCGCCCACACGCGTTCGGCTTCGGCACATTCACCAAAGGAGTGAAACCAGTCGATGCAGCCGCACAATAGTGACCGTCGCCATCGCGAAAATCCTTTGTACAGAAATCGATCCCCCTGGGAGTGACTAAAGGGAGTGACTAAAGGGGACGAGAGTCATTGTTTCAGGGGACATAAATGGTCGCGATATCCCGGTTGTCCAGTTCGGGCGAAAATCCATGCCATCCGGTCGTGGGCAGCCGTTGCGGCTACGACAGCAACGGCAACCGGACCAACGGCAACAACTCCACGCCGGGCAGCCGCGACAACCGCCAGAGCACGGATGGGACGTACAACTATTCGTACGACGGCGAAGGCAACCTGACTGGGCGGACCGCGATCGCCACGGGCGACGTGCGGCTGTTCAGCTACGATTACCGC
>JACQFF010000276.1 GCA_016200205.1 Planctomycetia bacterium | reverse complement strand
CTGTCGGTTTTGGGCTTGTTGCCTTGCAAGAGCGCTTCGGCTCTCTCTCTGGCGGCGGTTTCGCGCGTTTCGGCAAGTTTCCGTTGCAGCTTCACGACGTTGGCTTCACTCGCTCGCAAGCGCTTTTTCAAGTCGGCAAGTTGCTGTCGGGCAGCGGACGCGGTAGCCGTGGCGGTGGATTCGTTGGTTGACATTGCTCTTTCTCTCAAAGGGTTCGGTAGTAATGGACGCTCAACTTGATTTTCACGCCCAGGTGCCTGGAACTGGCCCGACAACGTTCGGCCGAAAGGAATGATCTTCGCGCTGCTGGCCGCTCCTGGACGCGACGTTGGCGCAAACGATCCACGCAACCTCGCCTTCGGGACTTATGTACGACGGGTGCCCGTTTTCGCTCTCGAATGCCTGATTGGCGGCGGCGATGTCGCTCAGGATGCCGCTGATGTCGAAGTCTTTGATTTTCTTGTGGCCGTGGAGTTTCAACTTGCACTCAATCGTGTTTGCGATTATCTCAACGCAGCCGGTCGGCCGGCCGGCGGCCTGCAATTCGTTGATCACGCCCCAAAGATCACTGAGGGTCATTTGTCGATCTCCTATTTTGTTGCCGCTCGCGTCGCCAGCGCAGGCGGTCCAGCTTCCATTGCGTTTGCCACGTTGGCTTGAAGCACAGTCCGGTTTTTTTTGTTCGCTGCTTCATGCGCTGTCATTCTACACTTGGCCGGTTCGCAGTAGGCCACTGCCTGATGGTGGCACCAGGACAAATTTGGTAAACGTTTACCAAATTCGATATTTCCGGCCACTCGCTTCCATTGTTTCAGGGTTTCGACTGGCGTGTTGAACATGGCTACGGCTTGCTCGTACTTATCGCCCCACTGCGTGCCGTTGTTGCGCAGCGCGGCCACTCCCTTGTAATGGAAGGTTCTGCTCCGCTCGTCTGTCGGTAGCCAGTGGGTTTATCCGCGTGAATGGAGCGGGGTGAGTCCCTTCACCCGAGCCTTAATAGCCGGCCATTTTTTCAAAGCATTACGTGTGGACCGGGGCGCGGACCGCGTGCGCTGGATCGACCACCAGCTCGTTGCCCGGAAAACTGATTTCTCAGAACAGCCGTTTCGACTTTCCATCTCACAATTCGCCGCGCGAGGTTTCAAGCGCGGCCCCATTAACGTGGTTCACTCTTTGGATCGGGAACAGAGAGCCACGAAAGATACCCGGCCCCTGGACAACGAGCCCAACGGGCGACTACTAACTCCCTCGGTGTCGCTCACGTTTTCTTTCCACCGGCGAGCGACTGCCCGGCGGAAGTGTTTCGCTATTCGTCGTCCCCCAAGTCGATGTCAGCCAGGGCCTCGCGCACCGTCCGGCGAATCCCTTCCAGGTGGGCCGCGTCGGCTTTTTCGGCCTCGATTTCCTCGTCCAGTGCAGAGCGGTCTATGACCGATTCGATTGTCGAGCGGAGAATTTCTTGCAGGGCCTCGGGCGACAAGGCCTCAAGCTCAAAGACGTTTGCGCCGTGTGCCTCGATAAACTTTGGCGAAATAGAGCTTTCCTTTGCCACCATCCTCGGCGGCAATCTGTGCTCTGCGACTTGCTGGGCGGTCAACGCTACCTTGATCGGGTGAATCGCGTCGATGCCAAAATCATCGCGCATCGAGCGGGCAAAGCTATGAGCGATTTCTTCACCGGCCGGGTCGAAGTCGGATAGAATCAGCAAGATCAGCTTTTCCTTGCCGGACCTTTTGAAGCGAGCGGCCAGCTTGGCCCGTGGCGGCAACGACGAAAACCCGCGGCCGATCGTCATCGGGATCGTGTAGTCGCACGCGACCGGCTTGATGATCGGAAGGACCGTATTTTTCTCGGCAAGGAGTTCAAGATGATTCGGTTGCGACTGCATGAGATCGCGCCAGTAGCCGCGAAACATTCCCTTTAGCTCTTGGCGAATGAATGGCCGCGGGTTCGGGTGGACGTTCCATAACTCGATCGGTCGAGTTTCATCGTCGATCGACGACATCGGGATCAGGCCCGCCAGCCGGGCGCGGGTCAACAATTCATCCAACTGGTTGTAGGATCGACGGTCGTTCTTGAATCTCGAATCTTGCTTGCTGGCGTGCATCAAGGGCGGATCGTTGAGCAAAGCGTAGAAGATTCGACGAATGCTCAAGGGCCAAAACCTGCGCCAGTTGGTGATGATCGACCTGCTCGTGTTGAGAAACGATTGTTTGGCTTCCGAGATTTTGCATCGCCGCTTTGGGCCGGATAACTCCATCGCCTCGAAGCCGACCGTCACCTCGACACGTCGAAAGTCGATCAGCTTTCGATGGGCTTCGTTCGGGTTGATCGAAATGATTTCCTCGCGCAACTTTTCCGAGCGCGTCTTATCCCTCTGCAAGTTGCACTCTCGTAAGAGCCGCACGAAGGCGTCAAGATCGTCGGACCGCCGAATCGGCACGGTCCGGCAGGGGACGGACTGCAACCCGGCCAGCTTAGCCGCGGCGTAGCGACGATGGCCCGAAAGGATGAAACCGTCGGTCGTGATAACTAACGGCTCAAGGATGCCTCGCTCACGGATGCTCTTGGCCAGGGCCTCGATTTCCGGGTCCGCCGGGTCGGCCGGTCGATAAAGTTTCTCGTTCTCTGGCGAGGGCCGGATTTCTGAAACTGAGTCTAGTCTGAGTTCTCCGTTTTGCCGCTCGGATTCCGGGCCACGACGGAGGCGAATCGGCTTGGATTTCCGCGAGGGGCTCGCGGGTTTGCGAAGGGCCGGCTTGCGTGTACGATGTTGGTGCATGGGATTTTCGCCGCGGCCAGGCTCTTAGCGGGGTGCTGGCCGTCGGCGTTTTGTGCCTCAGATTCCTGCGCGCTCCAGCTCTTTTTCCGCCTGTGCGATCGCGCGCTCGCGGGCCGCTGGTGTGCGAATCGTCGGCTGGTTGTCGCCGCCTTGCTGCTCTGCGAAACGGGAGAGCGCTTCAATGCTGGTATATATTTTGCCAGATAGTGCAATCGTTTCGAGTCGGCGCCCGCGCGCGCCTTTGGTTCGCCAGCGCCAAAGCGTGCAAACCGACGGCCTGTCGGGTAGCAGCGCGCTGGCTTCGTTTAGCGTGAGTAAACTTTCGGTCGTGAGGTCGATCATTTGGTTTCTCCTTGAGGTCGGACGAAACCATTTAAGACGCGACGCGAACGGAAGAAAACTGCGCACTTGTGCGCGCGCGGGCGCGCGCAGTTTAGCGATGCGTGCAGATAGGGCAGACGGGTCAGCCCTTGCTGGGCTTGCCGTGTTGGCGTCCGGGGATAGGCGGCAAGTTGTGTCTGGTTGCGTAGCGGCTGGCCGCGCTTTTGACGCCGTTGATCGTATCGAGCGGTTCCCACTTCGGCCGTTTGCGCAGACGAATAATGATCGTCGGATACGGCACGAGGTTGACGCACTGCTCGTAAAGCTACTTGTCGCGGGCCTCGTTGGCGAGCTTGACGGGTCTGCCCTTGACGTTGGCAAGAAATTTGTCGATGGTCTCCCGCAGTTTGCGGCGGCCGTGAGGCAGGTTGAACAAGGGCAAAGAATCGTGCAGTTGATAGAAGAAGTCTTTCGCGGCGTCCGGCCAATCGAGATGCTCAACCTGGCTAGTGGGAAGCAGCGGTCCGGCCAGTTTACCGCGATAGGCGTTGACTCTCGGCCAGGGCGGTTTGCCGTCTAGTGGCGTGCCCCCATGCGGCCAATCGTCGGGGGGGTGAAAATCTTCGGCCAGGGCCGCACGAAATTTTTTCAAGTCGGCCAGGAACGCGGCCTGCTGCTCGGGCGAGATAGGCATGGCACAACCTTTCTGCCAGCCGGCCAGCCGCTCGACGTGGGGTTGTGCGGCCACGCGAACGGCCGGCCACGGGGAGCGACCCCAGCCGGCATGAGAATCAGTTTATCAAACGTCAGCCGATTTTTGCCGCAACAAGGACGGCTTTTGTGTTGTCTACTTCGGCGTAAAGCTCACTTACGACAACCGAACGGTGGCCCAGCAGAATTCTGGCAGTCTCAAGGCCGTGCTCGCGCCTGACGCGCGTTGCGTAGTTGTGCCTTAGCTGGTGCGGGTGCCAATGCGGTATTAGCTCGGCCTTGGCTTCGGCCAGCCGGGCACGATTGGCGGCTTGAATTCCGTAGGTGACGGCCCGCTGGTAGCTATGCGCGGTGTAGGCGTCCCCAGCGGCTTTCTTGGGCTTGCGCACACGATTGCTGCCAGGGCGATTGCCCCAAGCGAGTGGAGTCACCCGTCTCGCGTGTCGTGCTTCGTGAATTCTCAACAGGGATTCGCGCGGCGAGAACAGGGGAGCTTGCAAATCGGCTTTGAGAAATGGCCGCAAAATCTGCTGGGCTCTGGGGCCGAGAAAAACTTGGCGCTGGTGGCCATGCCAGGCGGTCTTGTGCTGCCCAACCGTGTACACCCAAACCTTGCCGCTGGTGTTAATATCGCAGCCGCGCATGGAACAGACTTCGCCGGAACGCATTCCGCTGGCTCGCTGCAATTCAATCATGGCGCCGACTTGGGGCGAGACGTAGGGCAACACGGCGTCAACGAAGCAATCGGGCACGCACCTAACAGGCGCGGTTTCCTTCGCACCGCTGCGCCCATAGCGAAGTCCAGCCACGGCCTGCAAGCCTTGCAACACGCTGGGCTCGATAAGCTGGTTCTCGCAACCCCACTTGAAAATGTGGCGAACCCGGTTGACGGCCTGATTGATAGTCTTTCTCGCCAAGCAAGCGTCGATTAACTGTTGGCGGACAGTTTTCAGGGCCAACGGCCCAAACTGATTGGCCGCTGTTCTGCCATACAAGGCCGACAGGCGTCTGATTAACGTCTTGTAGTTCGCCACTTCCCCAGTGAATTGGCCGTCGGGCCGCTTATAGTAACCCTTGGCGTGTTTCAAAAACGCGGCAGCCAATTCCACCACGGTTAGATCATGGCTGGGCGCCAGGGTGCCACCGCTGGCCGTCCATTCGCCAATCAGGCGGTTGTACTCGGCTCGGCTGTTGGCGCTGTTCCACTGGCCAAGGTAAACGTCACCACGTCCGGGCAGGGTGACAACGCCTAAACCGCTGGGCCGGTGACGACGATAGGACGGGATACGGGGGGCTGTTTTCGACATGGTGCGGGTACTCCCAAAAAAGGCCGATTCCGGTAGTTTACCGGATTCTCGGAGCGTTTCGGGCCGCACTGCCGAACGTCGGCAGGTAATCTAAGACGTGATTTCGGCTGGACTTATCGAGAGTGCTCCCTGTTGGACTTGAACCAACAACCCTCTGATTAAGAGTCAGATGCTCTGCCAATTGAGCTAAGGGAGCGTGTTCACCAAATGGTCGAATTTCAGCTTAGGCTACATGGTAGCGTCAGCGCCGGATTGGGCAAGGGGTTGCGGCGGGTTTCCGCTGCTCCGCTTTGACACTTCACACAGACCACGAATCGGGGTGCATTTCGACAATGCGACACTATTATCTCCTATTTCGGCGGCGCTGCGGATCGAACCGCGATTTCGGCCGCGCTGCTATTCTTCGTCCGTGTGCATGCCGAGCTGACGCATTTTGCGGTATAAGTTCGAACGGTGCAGCCCCATCCGCTTGGCGGCTTCGCTCATGTTGTTCTTGGCGCGCTCGATGTGCTTTTTGATGTACTCGATTTGAAACTTGTCGGTCGCCTGCGCCAGCGGCAAATCGATCGCGATTGCGGCCGGCGAGTCGCCGCCGGGCGAAAGAATGAACGCCAAATCGTCGGCTTCGATCCGGTCGGCGGACGAAAGATACGCCAGCCGCTCCATCAGATTACGCAACTCGCGGATATTGCCGGGCCAAGTATGGGATTCGAGCCGGCCGCGCGCGGCGGCGGAGAATTTCAGCGGCTTGCGATGCGCCTTGCGACAAAAGTCGGCCGAAAAATGTTCGGCCAGCAGCATCACGTCGTCTCCTCGTTCGCGCAAGGGGGGCAAATCCAACGTGACCACGTTGAGACGAAAATATAGATCCTGCCGAAACCGCTTCTGCCGGACCATGTCAGCCAGATTCTGATTCGTGGCGGCGATGACCCGCGCGTCGGTGTGAATCGGCTTGGAACCTCCGACGCGCACCACCACCTTTTCTTCGAGCACGCGCAACAGCTTGGCTTGCCCGCTTAAGCTCAAGTCGCCGATTTCGTCGAGGAACAGCGTGCCGCCGGAGGCCAATTCGAATTTTCCCTGGTGGCTTTCGTGGGCGTCGGTAAAGGCCCCTTTTTCGTGACCGAACAGTTCGCTCTCCAGCAGCGTTTCAGTGATTGCCGCGCAGTTGACGGCGATGAACGGCTCGTCGCGGCGGCGGCTGAGGTAGTGAATCGATTGGCTGACGACCTCCTTGCCGGTGCCGTTTTCGCCCAAAATCAAGATGGCCAACTCGGTGTCGGCGACGCGGCGAATCGTGGACCGCAGGGCCTCGATGGCCGGACTCTGGCCGATCAATTGCACGCCTTCGGCGGCCTGTTCGATGATGTGCCGATGGCGCGAGAGCAATTGCTCGAACTGCTGCGTGTTTTCCAAGGCGATCGCCGCGTGCGCGGCCAGCTCGACGAGCGCCGATTCGTCATCGGCCGAAAAATCGCCGGACAATTTGTTGATGACCTCGAACGCTCCGAACAATTCACCGCGGCTGCCGCGCAAGGGCACGCACAGCAGCGTGCGCGTCTGGTAGCCCAAGTCGCGATCGACTTGCCGATTGATCGCGGCCTGGTCGGCGGCGTTGATGCGTCGCGGCTCGCCACATTGCACGACCTGTCCGACCACCCCCGAGCCATCGGGAATCCGCAACTCGCCTCCCTTGACTCCCAAGGCCGGCCGACCGACGAGTGTGTGATTCGGGCGATCCCACAGAAAGATGCTCGCCCGATCGGCTTTCAACAGGTTGGTTGCCGCTTCAGCCATTTGCACCAACAGGGGCTCCATCTCATTCGTTTGGTTCCACTGGCTGGCGATGGTCAAAATCGTTTCCAGGCGTTCGATGCGTCGCCGCTGATTTTCTCGCGAGCGGGCCGTTTCGAGCGCCGAGCCCAACGCCACGGCTAATGCCGAAAGTTTGGACACGCTTTGGTTGCGTAACCGCTGGGGCGAAAGGAAAAACAGCAGCACTTCGCCCGTTGCGGCATGTTGTGCCAGAGGCACCGCGATCCAACTTCCTTCGAGAGCCGCGGTCTCGCGGTCCAAGGCATCGGCCAACAAGGCCAAGGGCAAGCTCCGCGGCGGGCCAAATTCGGCCAGTACGCGCCATTTGCCGCTTTCGAGCGCCGCCACGCTGGCGAACTCCGCCGTGGCCGACTGCAGCACCAGCGGTAAACTTTGCGTGAGAAATCCCAGGGCGGTCTCGCCGGCGTTGGCTCGCCAAAGAAGGTCGGCCGACAGGGCCGCCAGCTCGGGTTGGTCGCGGAGGTTTTCGAGCGCAAACGGTCCGTTGAGCGGTGACTTGCGCGACGTTTTCAAATTATCCGCAGTGTCTGTCATGCCTTGTCCCAAATCAAAAGTGTCGTCGCAACCTGACTCGCTGTAATCAAATCAACTCGCAAAATTTAGTTTATTGTTATCTATTCGACAACGCGATCCGTACTCATTTTGTACGATGCTTGGGGGGGAAGGGGTCGATATGACACGGATTTTCTTGAAAACTGGCGGGATTTCAGCGCGGTTAAACGTCTGCGGGGCGGCGAAGTTGAGCATTTCGGTGTAAAGCGTTATGTTCTCCCGTGCAGCGAGAACACGCTTAGAATCGGTGAGTAAAGGAGACCTCCATGGGCCTATTCGAAGGCAAAAAGGGTTTGATCTTAGGAGTTGCCAACGACCATTCGATTGCCTGGGCGATCGCCCAGCAGGTCATGGCCGAAGGGGGCCTGTGCGGATTTACGCACCTTCCCGACCGGCCCGACGACGAGCGGCAGCGCAACCGCCGCCGCGTGGCCATGCTCACCGACCGCTGTGCCAGCGCCAGATTCCTGGTGCCGCTCGACGTGAGCAAAGACGAGCAGATCAAAGCCACGATGGACCGCGCCGCGACCGAGTTCGGCAAAATCGATTTTCTGCTACACGCGATCGCCTTTGCCTCGATGGACGATCTGAAGCGCGATACGATCGAAACCAGCCGCAGCGGTTTTTTGATGGCCATGGAGATCAGCGCCTACAGCCTGATTGCGGTCTCGAACGCCGCCCGGCCGATTCTCAACGATCATGCCTCGATCGTCACGATGACCTACTTCGGCGGCGAGAAGGCGGTGCCGGGTTACAACGTGATGGGCATTTGCAAGGCGGCTCTCGATTCGGCCGTGAAGTATCTGGCCTACGATTTAGGCCCGCGCGGAATTCGCGTCAATGCCTTGAGCGCCGGGCCCATGCGCACCTTGGCCGGACGCGGCGCGGGCGTGGACGATATGCTGGGACTGTACGAAAAAATGGCACCCTTGGGGCGCAACATTTCATACGAAGAAGTGGGCCGCACCGGCAGCTTTCTGCTCTCGACGATGTCCGATGGCATCACCGGCGAAATCCTGCACGTCGATTCCGGCTATAACATCATGGGCTCGCCGGGCCGGTTGCTAAACCTCGTGAAGCCATGAGCTCGGTTGTGAACTCACATGCCCGGCCGGTAGAAATCGCCGTGGCCGTGGTGGAGGGCGACGGCAAATTTCTGATTGGGCAGCGCGAGACCGGAGTGCCCTTGGCCGGACTGTGGGAATTTCCCGGCGGCAAGGTCGAGCCCGGCGAACCGGCCGAAAACGCGGCGATTCGCGAGTGTCTGGAAGAAACCGGATGGCTCGTACGGATTAT
>JACQFF010000275.1 GCA_016200205.1 Planctomycetia bacterium | reverse complement strand
CAAGCCAAATATCCCACAGATATTTTCGCCTTGCAAGTAGCCGCAAAACTTCTCCCTGCACCCCAGCGACCGCGCGGTCGCACCGCGCGCGGTCGTAAGCCAGCGGGGGCTGTTCTTGTCGCTCTCTTGGGGGCGTGTTACGATTTGCGATGGTGAGTATCTCTGCCATGTTCGTGCCGCGGACATCCTGATTTTGGCGAGCCATCAAGAAAGCACGAGTCTTGTTTCCATGCCTGAATTGACTGCCAAACGCGACAAACTGTTGGAATTGATCCGCGGCTACGGCACCTGCGCGGTGGCGTTTTCCGGCGGAATCGACAGCACCGTGGTCGCCAAGGCGGCCCAGTTGGCCCTGGGCGAAAATGCCGTGGCCGTAACCGGCACCAGCGCCAGCCTGGCCGCGGGCGAACTGGACGAAGCCCGAGAGTTGGCCCAACTCATCGGCATTCGCCACGAAGTGATTGCCACCGATGAGTTCTCCAATCCCGACTATCTGCGAAATGATCCAGATCGTTGCTATCACTGCAAGACCGAGCTGTACACGCGAATCGAGGGGATGGCCGAGCGGCTGAACGTGTCGGTGGTGCTCAACGGCGCCAATCTGGACGACCTGGGCGACTATCGGCCCGGGATGCAAGCGGCCGGAGAACACTGCGTGGCCAGTCCGCTGGTCGAATCCGGTTTTCACAAGACCGACGTGCGCGAGTTGGCCGCCCATTGGGGACTGCCCATTTGGGACAAACCGGCCACACCCTGTTTGAGCAGTCGCGTGGCGTACGGCGAGGAAGTCACGCCCGAGCGACTGACAATGATCGACAAGGCGGAGCAATTCCTGCGCGAGCAGGGACTAAGAACATTGCGGGTTCGCTACCACAAGGGCGATTTGGCCCGAGTTGAAGTCCCGCTCGACGCGTTGGCGAAGCTTTGTGAGCCCACCTTGCGCTCGGCTTTGTTGGCCCACCTGAAATCGCTCGGCTTCAAGTATGTCACGCTCGATTTGGAAGGCTTTCGATCGGGCAGCTTGAATACGCTGCTCGGCATCCAGAGCCTGAGCCGGCCGAAGGATTATTGATCCACGGAATGTCAATGTCGGGCAATTCACGCCTGTCGAGCGAGAGTTCCGGGGCTTCTGGGTGGCCCAGACAGCTCGCTGTCTGGGTCGCGGAGCGACACGAGGATAATGGATTCGGCCGGGACTCCTCATATGTCCTCGGCACCGCGACTCGCTTGAACTTTCTTTTTCGGTTCGCAAGCCCCAGTGTCCGCCGCTTTTCCGTTCAAGACGCAATTTCCAGCATTAGACCAAAATCGACAGACCAAAATCGATGGCCTTGACGAGAGTGCGCACATGATGTGAACTTGTTCGGCACTCGTCGGGCTGGGCGAGCCACTCGTTTTGTTGGAGTGGAGTGCAGGAAACGAGCGAATCGATGGCCAAAAAGAAGCCAGCGCGGACGACGCAGGATCGACGAGTTTCGGAACTCTTCGCGCCGGCTTCGACGCGCAGGCGGCGCTCGCTCATTCTTCCCAAGTATCTCGCCGACGAAGCCGACAAGCTGATCCACAAGGGCGAGCGTCAGGACCAGGCCCACGAGGTCCTGAAGAAGTGGGCCAAGCTCGAATCGGAAGGCCATATCTTCAAGAAAGAAACGGCGGTTGACGCCGACTTTCTCCTCGACGTTTTCGGCCACGCACTCGGATACCGCGCTTTCACCGAGAGCCCGGAACATTATGAACTGCAGCGCAATTTCACCGTTCCCGGCATCGGAACGGCCGACGGCGCCTTGGGGCTGTTCATGGCCGCCCACGGCGATCCGCCGCTGGTGGTAATCGAGTTCAAGGATGCCGACACCGATCTCGACCGGGACAAATTCAACGGCCGAACCGCCGTCCAGCAATGCTGGGATTACCTGAACGCGCTGCCCGATTGCCCGTGGGGCATCGTCAGCAACTTCGTGACTTTCCGGCTATATCATCGCGACAAAACGTCCCTGGCCTACGAGGAGTTCAAGCTGCGGGAACTGGGCGATATCAAGAAGTTCCGCCAATTCTTTTGCCTCTTCGAGCCCGGCGGCTTGGTCCGCCCGATCCTCGGCCACCCAACGCGGGCGATGATGCTCTTGCAGAGGACCGACCAGCGACAGCGCGAGGTGGGCGATGAGCTCTATGAAAAGTACAGCGACAGCCGGGCTCAGTTGATCCAACACCTCCGCTACGACCACCAAAAGTCGCTGGAAACGGCCATTCGTGTCGCCCAAAAGATTCTCGACCGCATCATCTTCGTGGCCTTTTGCGAAGATCGCGGATTGTTGCCCGAAAAGTGCATCGAATCGGCCTACAAAACACTGCCCCCATTCAGCAAAGTGACCAATCCACGCTGGCAGAATTTTCTGAATCTGTTTTACGCGATCGACAAAGGCCACGAGCGG
Source organism: Planctomycetia bacterium (assembly GCA_016200205.1). Taxonomy (GTDB): domain Bacteria; phylum Planctomycetota; class Planctomycetia; order Pirellulales; family PALSA-1355; genus PALSA-1355. Next base: position 45,920 of record JACQFF010000275.1, on the reverse strand, counting down.
TTCGACCTGAAGACCGGCTACGACGGCGGCCTGTTCGAGCACGATGACGAGGTAGACAATCTCCAACTCGAAGATCGCTGGACTCATTTTTTCAATACCATCGGCGGCTACGACTTCCGCGACGAAGTCAACGTCGAAGTTCTCGGCCACATCTTCGAAAAGTCGATCACCGAGTTGGAGAAAATGCGAACCGTCGGCCTGTTCGGCACCGAAGGTCCGCAGGGAACCGATGCCAAAGCCGAACCGGCGATGACGAAATCGGCGATGCGCAAGCGGTTTGGCATTTTCTATACGCCTGTTGATTTCACGCGGTTCATCGTCCAAGTAACGGTGGCTCGCATCCTCGACGAGCGGTTCGCTGGCCTGCGCCGGGCAGATGGCCTCACGCCCGAGCAACTCGAAGCCGAAAAACCTACGGCTGCAACGGGCAAATATTGGCGCGAATGCCTGGAAACGCTCAGGCAAATCAAAGTGTGCGACCCTGCCTGCGGCAGCGGAGCGTTTTTGATCCAGGCGTACGATGCCTTCGAGGAACGCTATCAGAATGTCGTTGAGCGAATCATCGAGCACGAGGGCTATCAAGCAGACAGTCTGGAGGACCGCATTCCCGACATGATCCTGGGCGAAAACTTGTTCGGCATCGATCTCTCGCACGAAGCGGTCGAAATCACACAATTGGCGCTCTGGCTTCGCTCGGCCCGGCGAGGCAAGACCCTGGCCAACCTTTCGCACAATATCGTCTGCGGCAATAGCCTGGTGACTGACGAAACGGTGGACGCACGGGCGATGAATTGGGAAAGCACGTTCCCAACCGCATTCAACCGCGACCAGCGCGGCTTCGACTGCGTGATCGGCAACCCGCCGTGGGAGCGGCTGAAGTTGCAAGAGCGTGAGTTCTTCGCGTTCACCGCGCCGGAAATCGCGGGTTCGGTGAGCGCAGCCCGCCGTCGGCAACTGATTGCCGAACTCGAACGGGCCAACCCCACGCTGTACGCGAGTTACACCAAAGCAAAAGACACGGCGGAGAGAACTCTCAACCATGTTCGGGGCTCAGGCAACTTCCCGCTCACCGGCAAGGGGGACATTAACACCTACGCGGCGTTCGCGGAGCTCGCCCGCAAGATCGTCGCCCCGCATGGCCGCGTCGGGCTGCTCGTTCCCTCCGGCATCGCCACCGACAATACCACCAAGGAATTCTTTGCCGAGCTAATTGAGTCTCAGGCGCTCGTCGGTCTGTATGACTTCGAAAACCGGCGAAAAATCTTTGCTGACGTGGACGGCCGCTTCAAATTCTGCACCCTAGTTTTTGGCGGCTCGGCCATGAGGACAAAATCAGTTGATTTCGCGTTCTTCGCGCACGCGATGGCCGATCTGAAGGACAAAAACCGGCATATTTCGCTTACCGCGGCGGATCTTCGCTTGATAAACCCAAACACGCGCACCTGCCCGATTTTTCGCTCGCGCCGAGACGCAGAGCTTACCAAGGCGATCTACCGCCGCGTGCCGATCCTGATTGACGAAAATCGCCGCGAAGGGGGCAACCCGTGGGGCGTTAAGTTTGTCAGGATGTTCGATCAAACGAACGAAGCCGAGCTGTTTCACGCGCCCGCCCAACTCCAGGAGATGGGCTTCAAACTCCAGGGGAACCACTGGACCAAGGGCAAGCAAACTTACCTGCCGCTCTATGAAGCCAAAATGATCCAGGCCTATGACCACCGCGCTGCCAGCGTCGTCATTCAGGCCGGCAACTGGGTCCGTCAGGGGCAAACCGAGCCAACGACATTGGTTGAACACCAGAACCCCGAGTTCGTGGCACAACCGCGATGGTGGGTGCCAGACACGGCGGTCGAATCAGTTGTTGGGGGCCGTGTGCAGTCGTCCTACCTCGCCTATAAGGACGTTACCAGTGCGACCAACCAGCGAACCATGATTGCGGCGATAATCCCGCACGTCGCGGTGGCCAACTCCGCTCCTTTGGTTCTGGTCGGCAGTGACGTCGGGCCGCGTCTGCTTTGTTGCCTGCTCGCAAACCTGAACAGCCTCGCGCTCGACTTCGTCGCTCGTCAGAAGGTCGGAGGCGTCCACCTTAATTTCTTTATTGTCGAGCAACTTCCAATTCTTCCACCTGACCGCTATGCCGACCGCTGCCCTTGGGACACGCGGCAGACCCTGGAGCGATGGATTTCCGACCGCGTGTTGAAGCTGACCTGCACCGCCGCCGACATGCGACCGCTGGCAAAGGCAGTCGGGATCGACCCGCCGATCCACAAATGGGACTCGACCGAGCGAGCCGAGTTGATGGTCGAGATCGACGCCGCGTTTTTCCTGCTTTACGGAGTCAATCGCGCCGATGTCGAATACATCCTGGGCACGTTCCAAGGCACGAGCCGGCCTGACGATGCCAACGCCGGGCGCTTTCAGACGGATGTTTCCATTCTCGATGCCTACGATCGTCTATCGGGCAAGAAATCCGGCTAGCGAAACCGGCCCGGAAGTCGAACGCGTAAAATGCGCCCACGCGGCGGCTCATCGCTACCGGCCACGTTTGCCGGCCTTGGCGGACCAGAGGTCCGCGATTTGGCTGGGGCTGCTGCCGAAAGTTTTGGCAAACGCAGGCTCGAATGTTGAGCCTTGCTGCAACGCCGCAATCAGCGATGTGTAGCGATTGCTCGCCGTCATCAGGAATTTGACGTAGCTATAACTGAGGATGTCGCCGTCTTCCGGCGCGAGGCGGGCCGAGAGAAATGCGTCGGGCTTGTCCGTGCCGTGCAAAATCCGAGCGATCTGGTCTTCCCAGAGTTTGATGCGAGGATCTTTCGGGTCGAATTTGGCCGCCACCGCCCGCGCCGTTCCTTCGGCAAACCAGCGCGGAATTTTTCCCAAACTGGCGACGTAGGCGCCGGCAATTTGTTGCGCCAACAAACCGGCCGACGCCTGGCCGTCGGAAGAGAGCAAGACGCAGGCATAGGCATCGGCGCCGGTATATCGCCAATGACCGCGCCAAGCCGAGGGAATTTCTCGATGCTCGAGCATCGTGCCTACTTCGCCGTAGTCGTAACGCTTGTCAAACGCAAACAACGTCAGCCGGCCTTTGATCAGCGGTTGGTCGGCGGGAACCTTGAACAATTTGCGCATTTTAACGATTTGTTCATCGGCCAACCGGGCGACGTCCGAGAGCACCTCCGGGCCGGCGCTGCCGTAGAGCACCAGATTCGGAGTTTCCTCGTGATTGCCTGGCGTGTCGGGCAGAATCAGCCGCCAGTTCTTGGCGGCCAATTGCGCCCGAGCCTGGCTCAGTTGCTCATGGCTTGCGTTCTGCGCCACGGCGATCGCGACCAGTTCGTCCAAAGGCGCGGCCGGGTCCGATCCGTCGAATTTGGCGCCCAGCTCGATCCATTTTTCAATCCGCGCGATCGTCTCTTCGGCCAACGGGGGCCTTTCCAGCGGCATCCGTTTTCCGGCCATGCCTCGCAGTTTCCTAATCAACAGGCTGTCGGCCGGTTTGCCGGGCGCCAAGACCACTCCGCTGTCGCCGCCGCGCAGCAATCGATCGAACGTATGAACGCTGAATTGGTTCCGCGGATTCTGTTCGCCGTGGCATTCAGTGCAATGGTCCAACAAGACAGGCCCCACGTCGCGGGCGAATTGAACCGCTTCCTTGCCGGTTGCCGCCACGACCTCGATTTTGCTCTGCGTCTCGTCTTTGGCTTTCGGCTGCGCAAAGCTGGTCAGGGGTGCCGCCGAATCGGGGCCATCGAAGGTGGCGCCCGCGTTGATCCAGGCCGCCAGAAGTCCCACATCCTCATCGCTCAGTTTGCCGCCGGAACGAGGCATGTCGCCCGATACCAGCACTTCGATGATCCGGCTCCCCTGGGCGTCGCCCGGCATAATGACCGTGCCGCTCTTCGAACCCCGGCTCAAGGAGACGTAGCTGCCCATGCTGAATTCGCCGCGCGAGCGCTGGATATGGCAATTGGCGCATTTGGCCACCAGCAAGGGCGCGACCTGCTTTGTAAAGCTGGTAGCCGGTTTGCCATTGGACTTCGGTTTGGCGGCTGGAATTATGATTCCTTCGGCCGCGAGCAAGTCCCGCGTTTTGGCGAGCTGTTTTTCCAACGGGGCGGTGAGCGCGGCGAGCTCCCCGGTTGGTTCGCCCTCAATTTGCGCCAGGCCGTCTTGCGCATCCTTGAGCGCCTCGCCTGCCGCGGCGAATTTCTTGGAGCGATAGAGATTGCCAGCCTTCGTTAAAGCCGCCGCGGCGGAACGGGCGCTTGCCCGCTGCTGGGCGGTGGGCGGGGCCGCCCTCGCCGACGTCAGCATAAGCAGGGCCAGAATCAGGCTCCCGAGCGACTTGCCACGGCGTCCCAACATAAGCCTGCGGTGCCTCGCCAGCCCCGATGGGCCCAACGCGGATAGACGTTAAGCGGATGCGGATACAAAGCTCGCGCATCGATTATAAAAAAACTCGGCACCGAGGGCGAGTCCGCCCGGCTGGCGCCGACGACTGGTTGTCGGTGTTGCGAAGCGCCAAGAGGCCCATGCGTAGATCACTGGCCTTTGCGGAGTAATCTTGGTTCTGAGGACTTCTCGTGCCTTCGGCAGACAACAAGTTGTCTGGGCCACCGCCGGCGGCTCCGCTGCATTGCGACGACTAGGCGCCCAACGACCGCCGCGGCGAACGGCCGCGGTCATGGCGGCGAATGATCTTGCGGGACCGATCCCTGGCCCGGCTGCGCTTGTAGCCGAATTCCAACGCAAACCATTCGGCGTACCGCTCGCGATCCACGTAGCCCGTGTTGCGAACGTCGACCAGGTGTCCCAGCTCGTGAATCAGAATGTTGTTGAGGTAAAAGTCGCGAACCGCCGCTTCCGTCCACTCCAGTTTCCAAGTCCCGCGCGCCGCTTGCGACCAGCAGCCACCATACATGCGGGCTTCGCTCACTTGATTGGGCGTCGGAGGGCAGTGGTAGTACTCGACCAGAGTCTCCTCGATCGGGTACAGATACAGGCTGTCGCCCCACTGCATGCCGTAGCAGGGAAAGCTCTGCTTCTTTCGCGTCATGCGGCTGAGCTGGACGACCTCCAAGCTGGCGAGCGAGTGGTCGGGGAATTGGCTCAATCGCGCGCGAATATCGGCGGGCGTGAGAATATGGAGAAACCCCTTGCCCGGCGGTTGCACGACGATTCGATAGTCGCCGCGCTCGCTATTCGACTCATGCCAATCCTCCGGGGGCACGAACGGCAGCTTCTGGTTGCGTGGCACTCCTCTGACGCGCTTATTGGCCAATACGCCCGGTCGGCGCGCTTTGGCCAATGCGACGGGGTTGCGCTGCGGCTGCGGAAACCGTCCTCCGAATTTCAGTTCGCGGCGTTGCATGGCAATGCACCTCAAAGGCACGTCGTGGCAGCAGGAGTCAATCCTTTGCGGGGCGAAATGGTTCCACAAATCGCCCTGCTGCGTCCACACTGTGGGATCGAAAGAAGCGTTCGATCAGACCCCGGGCTCCGGCGCCCACATTCCATCCTACGTAGGCCGCCAGAGCATTTGCAATAGAATCGCGTAAGCTATTTATATGCAATGGCTTACGTCATATCACCGAGGCCGATTGTTTTTCCAAAAGGGGGTCTTGACGAGACGGGTTTTTGCTTGCCTGAATGCGCCGTGTGGAGGCGGCGGGGACGAAATCACAGCTCAATTCGGCAGCGTGAAGAGCGCCAGCAGCAACGCGATCAAAACGAGCGCGCTCAATACCATGATCGACAGCCAATGACCCGTCGACGCGGTTTTGCGTTGACGACGGATCCCGTCAATGATCGGCTGTTGAGTGAGCTGGGAATCAATCGGCGCTGGCATGACCGCCGGCACGTCTGGAGGAATCACGTCGGGGCACCTCTGTGGCGACCCAATGAGCGTATTCGAACTGGGCGGGGGACCCATCACGGGCGGCGGAATCGGGGGTTCGGGAGCTGAGACCGCTTCTCGACTGGGCGGCTGACTGGCCACCGGCCTCGGAGGTTGATTGGCGGTCGGCGCGTGCGGCAACTCGATACCCGATCCCGCGAAGGGCGCCGGAATCTTGACGGTCGCCCGATGCAGATTCGGATCAGTGTCGGTCAGCGGTGACGAAGCCTGCGGCGACTCCTGGGGCACGCGGTACAGATCCGAGGCCGATCCCGAAACAAGGTTAGCCTTCGACTTCGGTTGTTCGTGCAAGCCGGTTTGTCCAAACGCACGGCGACCCGCCGCGCCCGGCACCGTGGCAACGGCGGCGGTAGCGACGATTTTTCCCGCGGCCTCCTCGCTTTGCAGCCAATCGCCGAGCGCTTGACAGGCTTCGCTGGCGGTTTGGTAGCGGTTCTCGGGCGATTTCTCCATCATCCGCCGGCAAATGGCCACCAACGCCGCCGGGGCGTCGGGCCGGTCGATCACTACGCTCGGAGCGAGCTGCTGTTGATGCGCTGTCATCCGCTCGATCGAGGTGCCCACGGCAAAGGGTGGATGTCCGGTGAGCAAAAAATACAGAGTGCAACCCAAGGCGTAGATATCGGCTCGTTCATCGACCGTTTGGCTGTTAACCGCCTGTTCGGGGGCCAAATAGTCAGCCGTGCCCAAGACGTGTTCGTCCTGGGCGAACCCGGGGTTCGGGCGGTTACCGCCGGTGAATTTGGCCAATCCCATGTCGAGTATTTTGACGGTCCCATTGCGATCGACGAGCAAATTGGCGGGCTTGATATCGCGATGGATCAGGCCGCAATGATGGGCATGATCCAAACCGGTGGCGGCCTGCGCAATGTAGTTGGCCGCAACGTGGTAATCCAAAGGGCCATCTTGGCACACCATCGCGTGCAAATCGCGACCCTCGATGTATTCCATCACGAGGTAATGGATCTTGCCCTCGTTATCCAGATCGTAAGCGCGCACGATGTTGCGGTGGTCCAATGCCGCGGCGGCCTGAGCTTCGAGATGAAATCGTGCCAGATACGAGGAGTCGCTCACGCGATTGTGCGGCAGCACCTTGATCGCCACGCGCCTTTGCATGAGCACGTGTTCGGCCAAATAGACGCTGCTCATGCCGCCGCTGCCCAAATGATCGAGCAGCTTGTATCTGCCCAGGTAAAATCCCCGGTGGCGGCCCTCGAGAAGCTTTCTGGCTTGCCAGTGCGTCAACAGGCCGCGCTCGACTAGTTGCGCGGCGCAATGCCGGGCATCGTCCAGCTCGCTCAACGTGGCCTGGCTCTTCCAATCGGCGACCACCGCCGAAAGCTGATCACTTGGAATCAGCTTGCTACGCTCGACCAGTTCCACGAATTTGTCGAGAGAAAGCTTACTCATGCCAACCCCGATTCCTTCAGCGGTACCCCATCAAGGCATCTAAGAACGTGTCTTCAAATTACGCGACCGGGAGGGCGAGGCTCCTGCCGAGCCTCTACCTTCCGGTGCAAAATCGGCTCAGCGGGAGCTTCGCCCTCCCAAATTCCTACGTTTGGAACGTTTTGAAGACGCGTTCTAAGACAAGGGAGACCGCGTCAACGCGTCCTGTCCAAGCGGTTACAATGCCTGTGCGATATTCTTCCCCGGTCCAGCGAGGGCCATGCAGCTGCCCGTGGGCAGCCACCGAGTCTTGTCACTGGCGCGCATCGAGCTAGAGCGGAAAACTACTTGTGAGAATACTCGCGGCTTTCGGGCTCGAAAAGGGCCCAAATAACGCTCTGGGCCAAAATATTTCTCCCAAACTACTTACGGAGTATGGGAATTCGGCTGAAATCCGACGGGAGGCCTGATGGCGGACATCATTGTGTACACTCGGGCCGGTTGTCATCTTTGTGATGAAGCGGCCGCGTTGCTGGCCCGATACGGCCTGCGGTTCCAGAGCGTGGACGTCGACAGTGATCCGCACTTGCGGGCCCAATACGACCAGTGCGTGCCGGTGGTCGTGATCGATGGCAAAGAGCGGTTTCACGGCCGTATCGACGAGTTGCTGCTGCGAAGATTGCTGGCGCAAAGGAAATCATGACGAGACAATTCGGGCCGCTGGCCATGGATTGGCATTTCTGCCGAGTGTCCCGGAATTCCGTGCGACGTCGAGCCGCAGTCGGCGTGGCCGGCTCGGCTTCCGCTCGGTGGCCAGGGCGTCGGGCCAACTGCGGCGGAGCATCTTAGTGCTGCTCGTCGCAAGACGGCCAGCGCGATACAATGGTGACCGTTGTTCGCCGCTGAAAAAGATTCCCCGGGTGGTCTCATGTCCGATTGTTTGATTGTGGGTGGCGGTGTCATCGGGCTGTCGCTCGCTTATGAGCTGGCAGGCCACGGTTGCCGCGTGCGCGTGATCGACTGCGGACAGCCGGGCAAAGAAGCCTCGTGGGCCGGCGCCGGCATTTTGCCCCCCGCGTGTCCCGTTGCCGACGACCCGCTCGAGAAGCTCACTGCCATAAGCAATGAAATGCACCGCCAATGGTCGGCGGAGCTACTGGCCAGCACGGGCGTCGACAATGGCTACCGCCGTTCGGGCGCGGTCTACCTCGCGCGCAACGCGACGGCTGCCGAGCAACTCGATCGCTTTGCCGGTTTGGCCCACGCGCAAAAAATTGACGCCCAACGGCTGACGCACACTGAACTCGACGACCTCGAACCGAGCCTGCGACCGAGCGGAACCGTCGCGGCGGCGTATCTCGTGCCCGACGAATGCCAAATTCGCAATCCGCGCCACCTCAAAGCGCTCTTGATTGGTTGCGCGTGCCGGGGCGTGGAGATTACGTCCGGCGCCGCCGCCGAAGATTTCGAAATTCGCGGCGGCCGGATTCGCGCCGTGCGCACCAACCTCGGCCCGCTCTCGGCCGATCGGGTCTGCATCGCCACCGGTTCGTGGAGCGCTGCGCTGGCGAAGAAACTGGGCGCATCGCCGGAGATCAAGCCCGTTCGGGGCCAGATGGTGCTCGTATCGCTGTTGCGGCCGGCCGTGAGTCGGATCGTGAACGAAGGCATCCGCTACCTGGTGCCGCGAGCGGATGGCCGGCTGTTGGTCGGCTCGACCGAAGAGGACGTCGGCTTCGACCGCGGCACGACCGTTGGGGCCGTGGCGGGACTGTTGCAGTTTGCCCTGAGCCTCGTGCCCGACCTGGCAACGGCACAAGTGGATCGCACGTGGGCCGGTTTGCGGCCGGCCACGCGCGACGGTTTGCCTTATTTGGGCCGGGTGTCGGGACTGGACAACGCGTTTATCGCCGCCGGTCATTTTCGCAGCGGGTTGCAGCTCTCGACCGGCACGGCGCTGGTCATGAGCCAACTGATCCGCGGCCGGCAGCCCGACGTCGACTTGACGATGTTTCGCGTGGACCGCGATCAGACCTCTGCCGATATCCAAGGCTCGCCCAAGCGGGTCCGGCACGAATTGCCCCTGACCTAAAGCAAGAGACATCAACCGCAAAGAGCGGGAAAGCAATCACAATGGCTATTGACTGTCCGGCGCGCATCGCGGTGCTCGGAGCCGGGCCCATCGGCCTGGAAACGGCCCTTTATGCGCGCTATTTGGGATACGACGTCGACATTTACGAACGCGTCCGCGTGGCCGAAAACGTGCTCCGTTGGGGGCACGTGCGGATGTTCAGTCCGTTCGGGCAGAATCGTTCCGCATTGGGGATAGCGGCCCTCAAAGCGCAAGGCGCAGCCTGGGAACCGCCGGCCGACGACGTTTTGCTCACCGGCCGAGAATTCTCCAAGCGGTATTTGATCCCACTTTCGCAATCGGACCTGTTGGCCGACGGCCTCCACGAAAACACCGAAGTCGTCGCGATCGGCCGCGACGGGCCACTCAAGCAAGAACTCGTCGGCGATGAAAGCCGGGGAGACTCGTCGTTCAGAATCCTGCTTCGCGGCACCGATCCTCTCGGTCATGGCCGACAGCGGATTGCCGCGGCCGACGTCGTGATCGACGCCACGGGCACGTACGGCAATCACAATTGGTTGGGACATGGCGGCATCCCGGCGATCGGCGAGCTCGCAGCGCAAGAGCACATCGAATACGGTCTAAGCGACATTCTCGGCGCGGCACGCGATCACTACGCCAGCCGCAATATCCTGCTGATCGGGGCCGGCCATTCGGCGGCCACGAATTTAGTGGCCCTGGCCGAACTCGCCGGCCAGGCCCCGGATACGTGGATCACTTGGGTTACGCGGCGCGACTCGGATGAGAAGACGCCCCAGCCACTGGAACCGATTCCCGGCGAGAGGCTGGCGGAACGAGAACGCTTGACCCGCAAGGCCAACCGGCTGGCGGCCGACGACCGCAATCACATCACGTTTTTCAGCGGTACCACCGTCGACGCGCTGACCTGGCACGCGGATCTCGAACGGTTTTCGATCCGGCTGTTGGGCCGTCACGCGGGCGAGTTGGAGTTCGATCGCATCATCGCCAACGTGGGATTTCGGCCCGACAATCGCCTTTACGGCGAACTGCAGATCGATGAGTGCTATGCCAACGGCGGTCCGAGGAAGCTGGCAATCGCGTTAGCCGCCGAGAACGGGCCGGACAGCCTCGATCAACCATCGTGTGGGCCGGAAATGCTCGTCAACCCCGAGCCGAACTTCTACATCCTGGGCGCCAAGAGTTTCGGCCGCGACTCGCGGTTCTTGCTCTCGAAAGGGCTGGAGCAAATTCGCGAGTTGTTCACGATCATCGGCGACCGGGCCGACTTGAACCTCTACGCCACGATGGCGGGGCTGTACTAAGAGCCTATCCGCGGGGAGAAGGGGACAGTCCCATTTTGCTCCCAAGGCACCGCAAAATCGGGACAGTCCCCGACGGTTCTCGGATAGGCTCTAAGTATAATGGCGTCCATGACCGAACCCTCCTTGCTACCGTGTCGGCGATGGCTTCGCTTCAGCTTGCGATCCGTTTTGCTGCTTGTGGCGGTGATCGCCATTCCCCTGGCCTGGAAGGTGAATCGAGTTCGGAACCAGCGGATGGTGGTGGTGGAGCTTCAGAAGCGGGATGCGGAGATAGTCTACGATTACCAGAGCGACTTCAACAGGGGCGTCTCAAAGAATGCGACCCCGGAACCGCCTGGACCAAAATGGCTGAGGAGCATACTTGGGGACGATTTTTTTGCCGGAGTCGCTGAGGTCGGAGTCGATGGTCCACAGGTCACGAACGAAACACTTGCCCACATATCGAGATTGCCCCACCTGCAACTGCTGGGCGTAACGTCGAACAAAATCGCTGACAGTGGAATGGCATATATTTCGAGATCGACCGAGTTGCAAGGATTGTCCCTGAGGTCAAGGAGCGTCACCGTAGCCAGCATCGACCATTTGCAAGGGCTACCGAATCTTCAGTTCCTGCGATGTTCGGGATCACAGGTCAACGATTCCTGGATAGGACATATTGCCAAGCTGAAATCGTTGCGCACTCTCGCCCTGAACGATACGCGGGTTACGGCTAAAGGCTTCGCCGGTCTCGCCGCGTTGCCAAAACTGGAAGGTCTCTTTTTCGAGGTCATGCCGATCACCGATGCCGACCTCGACCAATTGCATGGAATGTTGAATCTAAAGAGGATCGGGCTGCATCAAACGCAGGTCACAAAGAATGGAGTCAAGCGATTCACAAAGGCACTTCCGAACTGTGCAATCAGACAATACTGACCTTGTATGCGGACCGAAGGCGGTATCGTTGTCAGGGCGAGCCCTGACCTCCGGGGCCACGGGACTACGGGGCTTAGCGAACGATTTCATCGTACTCCGCATGAGTGCCGATCCAGAACCACAGCAAGTCTCCTTCGACTTCGGTGGCCAGCGCACGATACGAGAGGCCAACGCGGGCAGAGCGATAGTCGCCGATCTTCTTGAAGTGCAGTGATGGATGGCGCGGATTGGACTTGAGAAGCTTGAAGTTCTTGTCAGCTAGTTGACGAATCTCATCGGGAAGTCGCTCGTAACAAGTCCAGAAATGGGACGTAGCAAAATGTTTCAAAGCTCCCGAGTCCTTTGATCCTGATGCTCAGCAACTGCCTGTTGCCGCAGCCGCTCCAGCTTGCCAGAGCGCACGTCCCGTTCAAGCTGCTGGTCCCACAGGGCCGCGTCGTAAGCATGAAACCACTTGCGAAACTCGGCCAACTCCTTGCTCGAGAGCTTTTCAACATCTTGTTCGATTCTTTCAAGCTTTGTCACGTCTGCTTCTCCTGCGTGAGATTTTAGCACGAACGCCGGGCGCGCGTCGACGCCGCGTGCCATTCCTGGGTCCGCCAGCGATGACGCGCGTTTGGGGCTGCACGTCGTCTGGCCCCCCCTCCAGGGCGGGCAATCCTTTATTGAGCCGCCGCCTTCGCTCGCTCGTATTGCTCGTACGAGTAAATATCCAACAGCGGGACGCCGGCGAAGCTGCGCTGGAAGATTGGCGTTTCGCGGTCGATCAGCCAGCGATCCCAGGGCTGCCACGCGCTCGGGCGGCGCTGAATGACGTACCAGCGGAAGCGGCCCGGGTCGCTCGGCAATCGCCCCAGCAGTCCCCAGCGCTTGAGCAGTTCGAGGTTCTTGGGCGGCGCGGCCCCAAATGCCGCCTTCTCGTTTTCGGCGGTGTGATTGGAAAGCCACTCGAGCGCCTCGCGATCCAGCGCGTCCCAGTAATACGTGGGCTCCATGCCCAGCGCCGCCGCGCCGCGCAGCCCGCCGATGAGCCGGCCGTAGTACGAAAGATTGTGCGGATAGTAACTGATCGAATCGAAGGTGGCAGCGGCCAATGCAATCGCCATGGCGACCTTGGCCCACCCCTGCGCGACGATCTTGTCCGGGAGTAACAGCGTGCGGCGATACAAAGCTCGCCCGATGCCAATGCCGATCAGGGCCGCATAAAAGGCAAAGCTCGGCAGGATCAGCCGCTCGGCGTCGTGCGGCGGCGCGATCGGCAGCGCGCGGGCAATAACCAGCGTTGCCCATTGGCAGAGCACCAGCACGGCCGCAGGATCATTGCGCCGGTGCTGCAAGGTCCGGCCGATGCCGATGCAGCCGATGTACAAGATCACCGGCGTAATCGTGATCGCCGTCCAGACCAGCGTGTTGTACCAGGGCAGCGGATGATCGAGGTTGTACATCCGAGAGAAAAACTGGGTGGAAATGTTGAGCTCCGGCCGGCCGGCCCGATGGAGATTCAAATCAAAAAACGCCTGCAACCCGGCCAGTGGATGATCCCATAGCGGCGGATTCAAAACCACGAACACGCAGATTGCGAGCGGCACTCCCGCGATCAAGGCCCACAGTCCGCCGCGATCGCGATAGAGGATCGTCCAGACGATAAAGGGCAGGGGGGCCAACCAGCCGGTGAATTTCGCGCTGAGCGTCAGTCCCAGCGTCAGACCGAAGCAGGGGATCCATCGCCAATCGCGGCATGCCGGCGCAAAGGCGGCCCAGACCAATATCCAGCACGCCGTGAGCGGGCCGTCGAGCGTGGCAAAATGAGCATGCGCGAACAGCCGCGGCATCGTCAGCAGCGCGCCAACGGCCATTGCGCTAACGCCGAGCACCTTGTACTCCCGTTGGAGCCGATGGAACATGGCTCCCACGGCCAGCGAAAACAGCACGATCGGGCCAAAGCGAGCCGCGGTCAGCGGGCCGAACCATTCGGGCGACAGCCGGGAGCCGAGCGCGACTAGAATGCCAGAGAGCGGTGGATGGCCTTCGCGCCGCGTCGTATAGGGCCAATTCGCCTCCGCGCGGATCGCGTCGAGAAACGGCGGGTGACGATCGACCCCCGACAGCTCGGCCAAGCGTGCGATCTCGTCGGCCCTGAAAATCGTGTCGCCTTCGTCCCACACGATCGGCAGTCCAGGCGACGTGGCCACCAGCAGTAGCGCGCAGCCGAGAGCGACCGCGGTTGCCAAGAAAAAGTCGCGCGATCGAGATTGGGTGCTCACGCCCGCAAGTTTAGCATGTCCGCCCTCGACCGCGTCAGACCTACTCGGCCGCAATCGTGACGAGCTCGTTCGAGACGGCTTCGATTTGATGCGCGTTGATGCGTACCTGTTCCTCGGCAAAGCCGATCAGCAGGGCCAGGTCGCACAGCCGATTGATGCGGCGCGGATTGCCGGAGGTGAGTTGATGCAAGGTGACCAAGGCTTCCGACGCGAAGATCTCGCGCGTGGCGCCGCCGGCGGTCAGACGATGGGTGACATAGCTGACGGTCTCCTCCAAATTCAACGGCCGAAGCAAGCACTTCACGCTCAGCCGCGCTTCCAAAGCCGGCATCCGCTCCAAAGCGGGCAGCAAGGTGGGTTGGCCCACCAGCAGCAGGGTCAGAGCCGGCTGGGCCGCGGACTCGAAATTCATCAACAGTCGCAGCGCCTCCAAGGCCCCGCTATCGAGCAGCAGATGGGCCTCGTCGACGGCCATCACGGCGTGGCATCCGCGTTGAGTGTTCTCGATCAAAAAATGTTGCAGTCGGCTCACGCTCTCGTCAACCGAAACGCGCGCTATCGGGTTTGAGAGGGCGCCCATTTCGGCAGCTAGGTAGGCCAACAGTTCCGAAACCGACATCTGGGGGAATACGATGTGCACAAAGGGCGTAAAGTGTTCGTCGAGTTGCCGTTTGAGCGCGTTGACGAGCAATGTCTTTCCCGAGCCGGCCGTGCCGGTCAGCAGGGCCGCGCCGCGCCGGTTTTCCACGGCGTAGCGCAGCTTGAGCAAGGCCCCCTGGTGCACGTCGCTAGGATAGTAGAATCGCGAGTCGATGCAGTTCTCGAACGGCCGGGAGTGCAACTGCCAGTAGGCCTTGTACATCGTGACTTCCTCAATCGGTTGGCTGGCTGCCCCGCCTCGCCGGGATCAGGACGGCTGGGGTGAGTTCTCTCTGGGCAATTTTGGCCGGGGCCGCCGCGGGGCCAAAGTTTTCGATCAGGCCCTCGACGTGCAGGCCCGAGTGGCACAGCGTCGCGCGCGCGCTTGCCAACGACTCGCTGGAGGTCGACCGCGCATCGAAGATTACGTACACCGCATCCAGGCGGATCGATTCGCCCAGGTTCGCGAGCTCGGAAATCGCCGAGGGTCTGTCCAGCGGCATCGTGTCCAACAGCACCAGGTCGTAATGGTCTCGCAACATGCTAAAACTGGTCGCGATCGGCAAGGTGTTCGACCGTCGAGCGGCACGCATGCTCGGACCGCGCCAGGGCAGCAGCGTGACGCCATCCTCGGCGGCCGCGATCAACGCCTCGCCCAAAGACAACTCGCCGGTGAGCACCTCTCCCCAGCCGGCCTGGGCCGAGATTCCACAACTATCAGCCAGGTTCGGACGCTCGAAATCGGCGTCCACGACCACAACGCGCAGCCCCCGCGCGCCCAGCAGCCTGGCCGTGGCCAGTGCCACGCTGGTGCGGCCCTCGCCACGCTGACAACTCGTCAGGGCAATGCATTTCTTGCCCTGCGCTATTTGCCGCGAAAGCCGCTCGGCGAAACGATCCCAATCGCCACGGGCACGGACAAGCAGCGCATCGCACGCCTCCGGCCAGGTCAAGTGGTCTACTTCGAGCAGAGCGCGAAAGGATTCATGAGGTCTGGATGGCGGCGCAAAGGTCGATAACGGCGCCACCGCGGCTCGCGGTCGGGAACGCGGAATCTCAGGTGAGGCCAAGATTGTCTCTTTGGCAACGCGCACGCTGCCGCGCGACGAATCCAGCGTCGCAACGTCCGCGGTCGCGCGGGATGTCTGGGCGGTTCTTTCCGTCCGGTGCTCGCCGACGGGGACCGGAGAACCGGTTTCGGCAAACGCCTTGATGAAGGCGCGATCCAGCGAGGTCATTCAGAAGCTCCCATGATAATGGTGCCCACGGGCGTGGCCACGCCTGGCATCGTGGGCGGCAAACTACTGTCCCATGCCGCGTCCACCCGGCGCGCCGCGCGGATTTCGGGTGGGCGCTGGTCGGACACACCGTCATCGCCAATGCGCGGCCGGCCCAGTTCATGATGGGCTGGGAGATCGGCCTCGACCGGAGCGGACTGTTGCCAGGGAGCCTGGCTGGTCCAGGCAGGAGCCTCTTTGACCGCCTGCTGGACGGGCTTTTTTCCGCCCCAAATCAACACGATCGCCAGCACAGCTCCGAGCACGATCGCAACCCAAAACAGTTGCGGCACAATCAGCAACCGCAAGGCGCTTGGCTGGGAACTGGTCAAATCCGGCAGCCGCAGTACGATCTGCCCCGACGAGCCGTTCTCGAGGCTGCCGCCGCTCTCGCCCGGGTCCAACTGGTGCTCGACGGCACTTCGGCCTTCACGGCGATAGCTAAGCACGGAGGGTTCTTGAGAATCCGGCCGCGCGTCTTCGAGCGACTCGGTGTCGCGGGTGATGATCGAGAATGCAGGCATGCTTCGCATAGGAAAGGGGGTCTTTGGCACGTCCATGTGCGCGCGAGAGTGCGGCTGACTCCTATATCGGATCGGGTGGTACCGATCTTGATTCCTATCCGAAATGCGACGAATAGGTAATTTGATTCGAATAATAACGGCGGTTTGGAGACAAGCCATTGGGTTGTCCGCCGATGGCCTGTCGAGCGCCCGGCTGGACCGATCTTTTGCGCCTGGCGTTGGACTGGATCCCATTGCAAGCCCAACGTCTCATTGCGGTTGCGGCGCTTGCGACAGGGGTGCCGCTGTGCGATAGTTGACTGTCGCCTAGAATTCCACCCGGCGTATTCCGGCCGATATCACCCAAGATGATGAATTCCGACGGAACTCAAAGCACCTAATGGCGTTGGGTGTCTTGATTTAAGTACTCACTCTCCAGTTAGTTTCGTCAAGTTCGCAGCAGCGCGAACTGATTGCCTGTGACCGGGTATCCTTAATGTGATGTTAAAAGCAACGCAAACTGATCTCCGCCAGGCTCTCGAAAAGCTCCTGGGCGAACGGATTCTGGTTTTGGACGGCGCCATGGGGACCATGGTGCATGCGCTGAAGTTCACCGAAGCCGATTTCCGCGGCCACCAGTTCGCCGATCATCCGCGGGATCTCAAGAACTTCATCGACATCCTGGCCATCACTCAACCGTCGGCCATCGAGCAGATTCACCGGCAGTATCTGGAAGCCGGCGCCGACATCATCGAGACCAACACGTTCGGGGCCACGAGCGTGTCGATGACTGATTTTGACTTGCAGGACCGCGTACGGGAGCTAAACCTGGCGGCCGTGGCCTTGGCCCGCCGGGCTGTGGATGATATGAACTTGCGGACGCCCGAAAAGCCGCGATTCGTGGCCGGTTCAGTTGGCCCGACCAACAAGCAGCTTTCGATCGCCGGCAATGTCAACGATCCCGGCTACCGCGGCGCCACGTTCGACCAGATGGTGGCCACCTACTACGAGCAAGTCGACGCGCTGGTCGAAGGGGGCGTCGACTTGCTCTTGTGCGAGACGGCGTTCGACACGCTGGTCATGAAAGCCTGCCTGTTCGCCATCGACCAATACTTCTGCCAGAGCGGTCGTCGCGTGCCGTTGATGGCGTCGTTTACCATTTTCGAAGGCGGCCGAACTCTCTCGGCGCAAACGGTCGAAGCTTGTTGGAATTCGATCTCGCATGCCGATTTGCTCAGCGTGGGCATGAACTGCGCGCTCGGCCCGGAGAAGCTGCGGCCGTATATCGAGGAGCTGTCGAAGATCGCGCCGGTGTACATCAGTTGCTATCCGAACGCGGGCTTGCCGAACGCCTTCGGCGGGTTCGATGAAACGCCCGAGATGATGGCCCGCACGCTGGGCGAATTCGCCGAGAATGGCTGGTTGAACATCGTCGGCGGCTGTTGCGGCACCACGCCGGACCACATTCGCGCGATTGCCGAGGTCGTTTCCAAAAAAACTCCGCGCCGCCGACCGCGGATCGAACCGCTGACGCGGTTGAGCGGCCTGGAACCGCTCACGCTGCGTCCCGACAGCAATTTCATCATGATCGGCGAGCGGACGAACGTCACCGGCTCGAAGAAGTTCTCGCGGCTGATCCTCAACGAAAAATACGAACAAGCGGTGGCCGTGGCCCGCGAGCAAGTCGAAGCCGGCGCCAACGTGATCGACGTCAACATGGACGAAGGAATGTTGGATGGCGAAGCCGCCATGACCAAATTCCTCAACCTTATTTCGGCCGAGCCGGAAATCTCGCGCGTGCCGATCATGGTCGATAGCTCGAAGTGGTCGGTCATCGAGGCGGGCTTGAAATGCGTGCAGGGTAAAGCGATCGTCAACTCGATCAGCTTAAAAGAAGGCGAAGAACGGTTCTTGCTCTACGCACGCCTGGTCAGGCGCTATGGCGCCGCCGTGGTGGTGATGGCCTTCGACGAACAGGGACAGGCGACCGATGTCGAGCGAAAGGTGGCGATCGCCGAGCGGGCATACCGTTTGTTGACCGAAAAAGTCGGCGTGCCGCCCGAGGACATCATTTTCGACCCCAACATCCTCACGGTGGCCACGGGCATCGAAGAGCATAATGACTACGCGCTCAACTTTTTCGAAGCCGCGCGCCGGATCAAAGTTCGCTGTCCCGGCGCGAAGGTTTCGGGCGGGGTGAGCAACGTCTCGTTTTCATTCCGCGGAAACGACGCGGTGCGCGAGGCGATCCATTCGGCGTTTCTCTACCACGCGATCCGCGCCGGCATGGACATGGGCATCGTCAACGCCGCCCAATTGGCAGTGTACGAGGAAATTCCGCGGGATTTGTTGGAGCTCGTCGAGGACGTGCTCCTCAATCGCCGGCCCGATGCCACGGAGCGGCTGGTCGACTTCGCCGAAACGGTGAAAAAGCAAGCCGGCGGCGAGAGCGTGGCGCTCGCCTGGCGAAACGAAACGGTTGAACAGCGCCTCGCCCATGCGCTGGTCAAGGGCATCGTCGACTTCATCGACGAGGATACCGAAGAAGCGCGGCAAAAATATGACCGCTGTTTGCAGATCATCGAAGGCCCGTTGATGAGCGGCATGCAAACGGTCGGCGACCTGTTCGGGGCCGGAAAAATGTTCCTTCCGCAGGTCGTCAAAAGCGCCCGGGTAATGAAAAAATCGGTGGCCTACCTGCTACCCTTCATGGAAGAAGAAAAGAAACTCGCCAACGTCGCGGCGCAGGCGAACCGCGGCAAGATCCTGTTGGCGACCGTCAAGGGCGACGTGCACGACATCGGCAAGAACATCGTGGGCGTCGTGTTGGGATGCAACAACTACCAGGTCATCGACCTGGGCGTGATGGTTCCCTGCGAAAAAATCCTGGAAGCGGCAGCCCGAGAGCAGGTCGACATGATCGGACTCAGCGGCCTGATCACGCCCAGCTTGGACGAAATGGTGCACGTGGCGCACGAAATGGATCGGCAGGGTTTTCAAGTTCCCCTGTTGATTGGCGGGGCCACGACCAGCGCCAAGCACACGGCGGTGAAGATCGCCCCGGCTTATCGGCGAACCACCGTGCACGTGCTCGACGCTTCGCGGAGCGTGGGCGTTGTCGATCGCCTCAAGAGCGCCGACCTCAAGGCGGCCTTCGAAACCAAGAATCGCGCCGAGCAGGCGTCGTTGGTGGAATCGTACAACCGGCGCCAGCAGATCGAGCTTGTGCCATATCCTCAAGCGGTTGCCAAAAGGTTTGCGACCGACTGGAAGAGCGTGCGCATCGACGCGCCATCGTTCACCAGCACGCGCGTGTTGGAGGATTTTCCGCTTGAGCGACTCGTGCCCTATATCGACTGGTCGCCGTTCTTCCTGACCTGGGAACTCAAGGGCAAGTACCCCAAAATCCTCACCGACCCGAAGGTCGGCGAGGCAGCCGGCAAGTTGTTCCAGGATGCGAAAAAGCTGCTCGACGAGATCGTCGCGAAAAAGTTGCTGCGCGCCTGCGGCGTGTATGGCTTCTGGCCGGCGGCGTCGGTGGGCGGCGACATCGTGGTTTTTGCCGATGAATCGCGCGCCGGTGTGCTGGCAAAATTCCACACGTTGCGCCAGCAATGGCAGCGCAAGGGGCAGGCTCACCTTTCGGCGCTGGCCGACTTTATCGCGCCGTTGGATAGCGGGCGCCACGATTATCTGGGCGCCTTCGCGGTGACCACCGGGCTGGGCGTAGACGAGTTAGTGGCCAAGTTCGAAGCCGATCATGATGACTACAACGCGATCATGGTCAAGGCCCTGGCCGATCGGCTGGCCGAGGCATTTGCCGAATGCTTGCACCAGACGGCCCGCGCCGACTGGGGCTACGGGGCGGAGGAGCATCTAACGAGCGAAGATTTGATCGAGGAGAAGTACCGCGGCATTCGGCCCGCCCCCGGCTATCCGGCCTGCCCGGATCACACGGAAAAGCGGGCCCTGTTCGAACTACTCGACGCCACGCGGGCGGCGCACATCGCCCTGACCGAGAGTTTTGCGATGATGCCTGCCTCATCGGTCAGCGGGTGGTATTTCGCGCACCCGGAGGCCCGCTATTTTGCGGTGGACCGGATCGATCGCGATCAGGTCGAGGACTACGCCCGCCGCAAGGAGATGACCACGGCGGAGGTGGAACGCTGGCTGGCGCCGAATTTGGGGTATGAGCCCCGAGGTTGATCGGCGTGTCTGAGTGGGACCGCGAAGGACTTTGTGCGATTCCCTCTCCCTTTGGGAGAGCGTGAGGGTGAGGGAAACACGGCATTTCGCCCTCATCCCGACCTTCTCCCAGAGGGAGAAGGAGTCAAACTGCTTCCTGGTTCCTATGTACTAGCCGCTGCCATTTAACGCGGCCGATTCGGATGGTACACTGCCAGTGCTCCACAACCACAGGAAGCTCCGTCATGAAAACCTCACTTGCGGCGCTATTCATCGTTCTTCTAGTGGACAGCGGCCTTTTGGCCGGAGAAAACATTGCCGCCAAGCGCGCCTCGGCGTATGCGGGTCGCGGTTACGAGCTGCTGACGACCAAGCCGTATCTCCCGCCCGATTTCGATCAGGCGACGTTTGACGAACTGTGGAAGACGTGGGAAGAGCCGCTCCGTTCGCAAGCCGAAAAAGCCACGCCCCAAGAGCGGACCATGCTGGCCTACTCGCGCTATGGTCTGACCGTGGCGCCGGGCGATTCGTCGCTCAAGCCGCAGCAGTACGTCGTCGACGAAGCGGGCAACTGGACGATGAATTGTCTGGCGTGCCATCAGGGCAAAGTGGCCGGCAAGGTTGTGGTCGGCTTGCCCAACTCGCTTTTGGCGCTGCAAACGCTCACCGAAGAAATCCGCGCCACGAAACTCCGCTTGGGCAAACCGCTGACCCGCATGGACGTCGGCTCGACGATCATTCCCTTGGGCACGAGCAACGGCACGACCAACGCAGTCATATTCGGCGTGGCGCTGATGGCCAATCGCGACGCGAAGCTCAACGTGTTGCCATCTTTGGTTCCAGCCAAAATGACGCACCACGACCACGATGCGCCCGCCTGGTGGAACTTCAAAAAGAAACAGCGGCTCTACAGCGATGGGTTTGCGGTGAAAGATCCGCGGCCGCTGATGCAGTTCATGCTGATTCCGGAAAACGGCCCCGACAAATTCAAGGAGTGGGAAGCCGATTTCCGCGAGTTGTACACTTGGCTGGAATCGCTCGAACCGCCGGCTTATCCGTTTGAGGTCGACCGCCCGTTGGCCAGGCATGGTGAGGTAATCTTCAACCAGAATTGCGCCGACTGCCACGGTCGCTACGGCGCCGAGCCGAGCTATCCGAACAAGATCGTGTCGATCGAAGAAGTCGGCACCGACCCGGTTCGGCTCGCGGCCCTGTCGCCCCAACATCGGGCCGCCTACGGCGCCAGTTGGTTTGGCCACTTTGGCGAAGAAAAGACGATCGACGATCCGGGCGGATACGTGGCGCCCCCCTTGGATGGCATTTGGGCCTCGGCCCCGTATTTCCACAATGGCTCGGTGCCGACTTTATGGCACGTGCTGCATCCGAGCGACCGGCCGGCGGTTTGGCAGCGGACCGAGGACGGCTACGACCAGCAGAAAGTCGGCCTCGAAGTAACGAGTTTCGAGCGGTTGCCCAAAGAAGTGAAATCGGGCCGCGATCGCCGCCGCTACTTCGACACCACCAAGTCCGGCAAAAGCGCCAGTGGCCACGACTTTCCCGACGCTCTGGACGAAGCCGAGAAACGCGCCGTGCTGGAGTATTTGAAAACGCTGTAGAATTCCGCGTGCGGAGGGGACTGCCAGGAAGATTTGGTGCTGGCACCTTTTCCCACCCCTACTTCGCTCGCTTGTGCGAGATCAAGATCAGGCCCGTGTCGGGCTTGGTGGCGAATTCGGTGGGACGCTCGCCGTCGGTTAAGAGGTAGCACATTCTCAGCGTGTCGCCTTCGAGTTCGTAAATCCCTTTCAAGATGCGGCCGTTCACGTCCAGGTCGATTGTCTTGGGTTTCTTGCTCTGATCGATCTTGATCGTGCCTTCGATGGCATCGCCGACTTTGGGCGTGAGCGTGTACTTGCCGTCTTTGAATTCGCGGGTGGCATTCTTCATCATCTCGATCGGCGTGGCATTGTACTCGAACGACTCGACGGTCCATTTTCCTTGCAGCTTTTCCTGGTCGGTGTCCGCCGCCCGAGCGTGGGCCAGGACTGATATCAGCACAGCGCAGAGAGCCAGACCTGCGTGGAAGAATGTCTTCATAGCCGCTTCTCCAGAAAAAGACCCGCCCGGGTGAAACAGCCCATACCGGCCGAATATAGCAGTCGGCAGAGCGAGTTTCCACAGGAAGAAAAAAGGTCGCGGGCCGAAGGCGGCAGGCCGGAGGAAGAGCACGGGCCGGGCGCCGAATTTACGTGAACGCGAGGACTACCAGCATGGCCAACACGGCTTGCGCCGCGGTGACCAGGGCACCTTTGGCAGGGCATTTTCCGCCAAAAACCGAAAAATCTTTGACCTCGTGCCAGCACGGCATCTAAAATCAGCGCACGATTCGGCGCGATCACCATACCTACTCGGGAGGGCTGGCCATGTCAGACTATTTGCGTAATCCGGCGCGACGCGAGTTCTTGAAGTCCACTGCCCTGGCGGCCGCCGGGACGAGTCTGCTGGGCGTGAGCGCCGCGGTCGCCCCGGCTCCGGCCACCAACGCGATCGAAGTCGGCCCCTCCGGCATTCCGCTACGCGGCTTCGGCAAGACCGGCCACAAGCTGCCCCTGTTGGGAATGGGCGGTTCGGCCATGACGCAGATTTTCATTCAAGCCTACGGAGTTCCCTTGCTCTCGATGGATGATCGCGTGGCCATGGTCCGTCACGCCTACGACAGCGGCATTCGCTATTTCGACACCGCCCGCGTGTATGGCGAAAGCGAACAGATCATGGGCAAGGGGCTCAAGGGCGTGCGCGACAACTGCTACGTGGCAACCAAGTGTCACATCGCCGATCCGACCAAGGTTCGCGCGACGCTCGAAAAATCGCTCAAGGAACTCGACATGGATTACGTCGACTGCGTGCAAGTCCATAGTCCCTGCATCGAAGCCGTGGGCTTTGATGGCGCGATGAAGATCCACGCGGAGCTGGCAAAATTGCGCGACGAAAAACTGCTCCGCTTCATCGGGCTGACCACGCACGTGGCATTCGAAACGGTTTGCAAGATGATCCAGACCGGCGGTTTCGACCAGGTGCTGTTGGCATACGGCTATGTTCGCAAAGGCATGGACACCATGCTCTCGAACAGGAAAATCGAGCATCGCGAACTGTGCCTGGCCAATGCCGCCGAGCGCGGCATGGCCATCGTGGCCATGAAAGTGATGGGCGCGAACATGCTCAGCCACAACGCGAAAAAAATGGTGCCCGATTACGACGCCGAACGGCTGGCCAAGATTCCGCCGGCGGCCATTCGCTGGGTGCTGCAAGACGAGCGGGTATCGATGCTCAACATCGGCGTGTCGATGCCCAGCGACATCGACAAAAACCTGGCGGTGGTCCGCGGCGACACGAAATTCACCAATCAGGATCGCGACCTGTTGGCCGATTTTTCATCGCGTCTCTATGATTTGGACGCCGTCAAGGCGCTGAAGGTGAGTTGAGGTCGAGCTCGGGCCGCGCGTCTTGCTGCAATCTGCTAAGTGGCGCCCGGCGCGCCAGCATGCTTTTCCTAACGTGCCGGCTCATTTGACAATTACCTCGCGACCAGTAGGATGAGCGGAAAGGGTGCTCGTGAACTTTCGAGAGATCAAAACCACCAGAACGAGCACGTCGGTAGTCGGCACTTCCAGGGAGGCGTTCACCTATCATGACTCAGTTTGAAATGGCCCGCGGCGGCGTCATCACGCCAGAAATGGAATATGTCGCCCAGCGAGAAGATCTCGAGCCCGAGTTGATTCGCGGCGAGGTCGCCCGCGGACGGATGGTCATTCCGGCCAACAAAATCCACCTGACTAAGCGGCTGGAGCCGATGTGCATCGGGATTGCCGCGAAAACCAAAATCAACGCCAACATCGGCAACTCGGCGGTGACCAGCGACATTGGCGGCGAACTGGAAAAACTGCACACGTCGGTCCATTTTGGCGCCGACACGGTGATGGACCTGTCGACGGGCCGCGACATCGACGCCATACGCCAGGCCATTATCGACGCTTCACCGGTGCCGATCGGGACCGTGCCCTTGTACCAGATGGTGCAGCAGTTGGACGATATTTGCGACATGACGCCGCGGCATTTTCTCGACATGGTCGAGCATCAGGCCCGCCAGGGCGTCGATTACATGACGATCCATGCCGGCATTTTGCTGGAGCATTTGCACCTGACGATGGGGCGCGTGACGGGCATCGTCAGCCGCGGCGGTTCGTTGATTGCCAAGTGGATGATGCACCATCGCCAGCAGAATCCGCTCTACACGCATTTCGAGGATTTGTGCGACATCATGCACGCCTACGACGTCACCTGGAGCTTGGGCGACAGCTTGCGGCCCGGATCGATTGCCGACGCTAGCGACGCGGCGCAGTTTGCCGAACTCGACGTCCTGGGCGAATTGACGCGGCGGGCCTGGGCCAAGAACACGCAGGTCATGGTCGAAGGTCCCGGACACATTCCGATGGACCAGATCGAAATGAACGTCAAGCGGCAAATCGAGGTCTGCGACGAAGCTCCGTTTTATGTATTGGGCCCGTTGGTGACCGACATCGCGCCGGGCTACGACCACATCACCAGCGCGATCGGGGCGGCGTTGGCAGGCTGGAGCGGCGCGTCGATGCTCTGCTACGTGACGCCCAAAGAGCACTTGGGCTTGCCGGAGAACGAGGACGTGAAGCAGGGGGTGATCGCCTACAAGATTGCGGCCCACGCCGCCGATTTGGCGCGCCACCGCAAAGGCGCTCGACAGCGCGACGATGCGCTGTCGAAGGCCCGCTTCGATTTCGACTGGAACGAGCAGTTTCGCTTGGCGCTAGATCCCGAGACGGCGCGGCGGATGCACGACGAGACGCTGCCGCAGGACACGTTCAAAAGCGCGCATTTTTGCAGCATGTGCGGACCAAAATTCTGCTCGATGAAAATCACCGAAGAAATCCGGCAAATGGAAGCCGAGCAGCCGTTGGCCACCACCGCGGCCAAGAGCTAATGGCTGCGCGCGATGTAAGCGAACAGCGCCAAAACCATCGCCACCAATGCCACGACCCCCATGAACACAACCCACGCGCGATTGTTAATTTCCAGTGAGTCGTTGAGCGGCGGCGCGGGCGGCAACTCATAGCCGTCGCGAAAGCGGTGGCCGCACCATTCGCAACGGGCCGGAAATCGCGGCTCGAAGACTTCGTCGCAAGTGGGACACACGACAAGTAGTTTTTCCCGATCGCGGTCGGTGGCGACTTCGCCGTCGTTCTCGCAATCCGGCATGAACGCGGGTGGAAACTTCGTTCCGGCCGTTTCGCAAACCGGGCAACTGGTGTGTCGAGAGCGCCCGCAACGAGGACAAACGGGCCACTCGGCGGCGCGCGCATCGGCTTTTTCCTCCAACTCGCGAAGGTCCTCGGACGGCGGACCTTCTTGAGTGGCGCGCTCGATTCGATTGCGGCGGTGAACGAGATACCACGTGACCCAAAAAATGCCAAGTACCGTGCCGTACACCGCGATAGCGGTGAGTTCGCGTCGGATGCCCTTCGTGGCCCCGAACGCGGACGCGAGGCAGATGGAAGCCCACGTCAATATGAAAAAGAACGTGCCGAGGCCGAACTGAAAGGGGCGGCGCTCTGGCGTCGCTTCCGATGGATCGTCGCGCGACAGATTGTATGCCGTTCGGTCGAATTCTAGCGCGATCCCGCGAGCTTCTTGGAAATCGTCTTCGTGCACCACTACCCGCGGCGCCGTTGGCACGCCGAACGGCAATTCCCAGACTGCAAACTGCAGGGATACGTTGCTCACGTAGGCATAAATGCCGTGCTCGCGCAAAATGTTCATGAGCATGTGGGCCTGCTCCACCGTCGCAGCGCTGTAGATAACCTTGTGCGTGTTTTCCACCGGCCTGTTCTTTCATCGACCGAACCGCACCGGGAGGCGAGTGGCGCGGTGAATTTGGCTACAATCGGCAAAACCTCTGGAAATCGCCTGGCGTTGCCAATACGCTGGATATGCCTCGATTGTACCACGCTTGGTCAAAACACTCCCCACGATCTTTTCACCCGCGAGTCCTACCCATGTTGCACAGGATTGCCTCAATTGATTTCGTCCGCGCGGTCATGCTGGCTACCGTGTTTTCGCTCGGCTTGGTCCATGCGGTCCGCGCCGCCGTGCCGCGTGCCCTGCCCGAGGGACAGCTACCCAACGACAAACGGCTCGGCCCGCTGAAGGATCTCAATGGCTATTTCCCGTTCACGCCGAGCGCCACGAAGGAAGAATGGGCCAAGCGAGCCGAACAAGTTCGCCGCCGCATACTGGTGGCCAACGGTTTGTGGCCGATGCCGGAAAAAACACCGGCCAATGCCGTCGTGCACGGCAAGGTCGATCGCGACGGATACACGGTCGAGCGGGTTTATCTGGAAAGCTATCCGGGTCATTTCGTCACCGGCAGCTTGTATCGGCCGACGGGAAAAACCGGAAAATTGCCGGCCGTGCTCTGCCCCCACGGACATTGGCCCAACGGCCGCTTCACCGACGCCGGGTTGGATAAAACTCGACTGGCTATTTCCGAAGGACAAGAGCGATTCGAAGTCGGCGGGCGCTCACCGCTGCAAGCCCGCTGCGTACAGTTGGCGCGCATGGGCTGCGTAGTGTTCCACTACGACATGATCGGCTACGCCGACAGCGTGCAGATTCCGTTCGAGTTGGCGCATGGGTTCGCCAAGCAGCGGCCGGATTTCGATACGCCGAGCGATTGGGGCTTTTTCAGCACCCAAGCCGAATTGCGGCAACAGAGCATCATGGGCCTGCAAACCTACAACTCGATCCGCGCTTTGGATTGGCTGAGCGAATTGCCCGACGTCGACCCCGCGCGGATCGGGGTGACCGGAGCCAGCGGCGGCGGCACGCAAACTTTTGTCCTGTGCGCGATCGATCCCCGGCCGGCGGTCGCTTTTCCGGCGGTGATGGTTTCCACGGCGATGCAGGGGGGCTGCACCTGCGAGAACTGTTCGAATTTGCGCATCGGCACCGGCAATATCGAGTTTGCCGCGATGATGGCGCCTCGGCCCTTGGGCATGAGCGGAGCGCTGGACTGGACCAAGGATTTGGCCACCAAGGGATTTCCGGAACTGAAGCAGCATTACGCCATGCTGGGCGCGCCCGAGTTGGTGATGGCCAAAGTCATGCCGCAGTTTGGGCACAATTACAACTACGTCAGCCGCGAGGTGATGTATCACTGGTTCAACAAGCACCTCAAACTTGGCTTGAGCGAACCGATCTTGGAAGAAGATTACAATCCGTTGTCGATCGCGGAGATGACCGTTTGGGATGCGAGCCATCCCAAACCGGCCAGCGGCGGCGACTATGAGCGTTCGCTCTTGAAAATCATGACCGAGGACTCCGATCGGCAGATTTCGGCCCTGCTGCCCAATGACTCCACTTCGCTGGCCAAATTCCGAGAAATCGTCGGCGGCGGAGTCGACGTGCTCATCGGGCGCGGGCTCTCGCCGGCAACGGCTTTGGAATACAAACCGATCACTGAACTCGACAAAGGCCAGTACGTCGAATCCGCCTCCTTGCTGCGCAACAAGCCCGAGGAAGAAGAAATTCCCGTCATCGTTTTGCATCCCAAAAAGTGGAACAAGCGGGTCGTGATTTGGGTGGACGAGGCGGGCAAGGCGGGGCTGTATGGATCGGACGGCGCGCCGTCACAGGCGGTACAAAAACTGTTGGCCTCCGGGGCCGCCGTGGTCGGGTTGGATCTGCTCTACCAAGGCGAGTTTCTCGCTGATGGTAAACCCCTCACGCTCCCTCGACGGGTCGACAACAAACGCGAGTTTGCCGGCTACACGTTGGGCTATAACCCATCCTTGTTTGCCCAGCGCGTGCACGACATCTTGTCGCTGGTTTCGTTTTGCCGAACCTATGCCGATGACACGCCCGAGATCAGCCTGGTAGCTTTTGGTCCAGCCGGAGCCTGGGCGGCAGCGGCGCGGGCGCAGGCGGGCGGGGTCGTGGCGCGGGCGGCAATCGACACAGGTGGATTCCGCTTTGCCAAGCTGAGCAGCATCAGCGATCTGAACTTTTTGGCGGGCGGAGCCAAATACGGAGATCTTCCCGGCATGCTCGCGCTCGGAGCGCCTGGCGATCTTTGGCTGGCCGGCGAAGGTACGGTCGCGCCGGCTATCGTCAGCGCTGCATACTCAGCCACGGACAGCATCGATAAACTGACACGGGTTGATCGTGCGACAATCGCGGCTGCCATCCAGTGGCTCACAAGTCCTTAGCTGGCTGGATGCGTTTTTGCTATCGTCCAAAACGCTTCTGGATGCTCGCCAAGCGGTTGGCATTGGGGGCGGCGGTGTGGATCCACTGGGCCACGAGGTGGGCCAACTGGTCATCCATCCACTCGTTGAACGCAACGAAAGACTTTGATTCGGCCACAACGAGTGTGGCGTCTTCCTTGCGAGAGACGGACGCGTTGGCAGAGTAGTCGTGTGTCATGTGATTTTCGCCCCCGCTAAGCAAGCTTAGCTTTGCCCCCCTCTACTGCTCTACACTGCATTCGCAATTTGCGTGCCGAATATTGCAAAATTTAACCTAGCAAATTGGATGCCAGGCAATCTCAACGCCCTTACTACGTGAGACACGAGGGTGAAGTTCGGGTTCGCGCGAATGCGCAATGCGGATCACGCCCCGGCAGGGACCGAACCGGCATGTTGCCGGGTCGCAACCCATTGTGGCCCTGACACAACGGCTTGTGACATCCGGCACGAACTCGCTTCTCGCGATGGCGCGTACGAACCCCGTGATTATTAAAGCCCAGGGATGGCAATCCCTGGGCTTAAAAGGGTGTTTCTTTAACAGGGCTCAGGGGGTGCAACGAATCGACGGGGGCGCCGCGGGCCCCTTCGATGGGTCGCCAGTACGCGCCGAGCGAAAGTGCACACTCGCCAGAAGTGAGAAAGTCGCTATTTGCGCCCTTGTTCCGGCCCCGCCGACATCAGTTCGTCGATGGTGATCGTGCCGTCGTCGTTCTTGTCGAGCTTTTTCAATACTTCGCTCGCGGCTGAGATTTCAGCACTGCTGAGCTTGCCATCGTGATCGGTATCCAAGGCCTGAAACAGTCCACCCCGTGGCAACGCCTGAGCACCAATCACCTCGGGCTGCTTGGCGCCCGGTGGCGGTTGTTGGCCACCGCGGAAACCCGCGATGAACTCCTCCAACGTGAGGACCTTGTCGCCATCTTTGTCCGCTCGACGAAAAATGCGCTCGAACATGGGTCGACGTTCTTCGGGGACTTCGTCGAGCGTCAGCTTGCCGTCTCCGTTTTTATCGAGCCGGCGGAACACCTGCTCGGGCCTGGGACCGCCTTCGGGGCGCTTCTCATTTCCCGGTTTCCCCACATGCTGGCCACGCAGGGCTTGGAGGCCTTGAATGAATTCCTGTTCCGCAAGCGCCCCATCGCCATCCTTGTCGGCGTGCGCCAGCAGTCCCTTGAACATTGCCTTGCGCGGCTCGGGCACCTCGTCGAGCGTGACTTTTCCGTCGCCATTTGCATCGAGGCGTTTGAACATTTCTTCCGGACTGGGACGCTCACCGGCATCGCCCGCCGTTTTGGCGGCGTCGGGCCGCTCGGGTTTCCGCTGGATGCCCGCGGTAAATTCATCGCGGCTCAGCTTGCCGTCGCCGTTCTTGTCGGCGAGCCGCAACAATCGCTCGAAAAGTCGCTTCTTTTCCGCTGGAATCTCGTCACTTGTAAGCTGGCCGTCCTGGTTGGTATCTAACTGGGCGAACATGGCAGCCGGGTCCGCTGCGTTCTGAGCAGGTTGGTCGTCGGCTTGCGCTATGGAAATGAGGCAAACCGCGGCAACTAGGGCGACTAGCGCGATCGATTTGACCACGGGATCTCCTTGGGTCGAAAGAGCGCCAGGGTGGTGGTGTGATAGCTCCCTCCACATCTAACCGCTCGCAACGGACCGAGTTTCGCGGAATAGAGAGAATTCCGCATCTGGGAAGGTCTTTTCTAGCTGGCGCCGGCTCTGGCGGCGGCAGAATCGCGACCCAGCTAGCGGGCGGTTTTCCCCCGGGCCAGGGATCGCTGCATCGCTGCCATGCGGATTCGATCCATCTTGCCGCCCGGCACCGGGACTTCTATAATCCGCCGCCTCGATCCAAGCGTATTACATGGTGAGGTCCGCTCGTCTGATTGAAATGATGTGGCGAAAACGCAACCTCGGCAGCGATTTGCTGACATCCCTTTGCGAGAAAAGTGAACACCGTCAGACGGCATAATAGGGGGAATTCGGACCTGCCGCTACAGGTCGTACAAGCACTAACATAACCGTCGATAAGAGAGGGGAGGGCTTGAAGTTTCGTTCAATGCCCGGCGCCAAATTGGTCGATACCTAACAGTGCTCAACTTCAGCGCTCGCGAGGTCGACTCCCTGACATGGAACGCGGCGCCGGCAAGCAAATGTATCGTGAGTGGACGACAAATCGGTTTGCAGCAGCGTGCTGATTCCACGAGGTCCGCTGGACCAAACACATCCAACCTAGGCCTCTTCGGGCCGCGGTCCAGCGAACAAGCGAATCAGAACTGCCCGACGTGTCTGTTCCAGTCAACCGGCGAGATTCCAGTTATCTATTGAATGGCTGTGCGTGGTGTTCCAAGACCGGTCCGCGCGGACCGTCTGGCAATCACCACGTAGCTGCCAGGGGAGAAGAAGTAGTATGCAGATTTACGGACCATCGCAGATCCACGGCGCTCAACCGATCAACGCTCCGCACACGGCGCGAGCCAAAGAGGCCTGTTCGGCACCCGCTTCGTCCTCGACTGGCGACCGTTTGGATATTTCCGAAGCGGGACAGATTGCCGGCCGCCTGGCCGAAGTGCCCGATATTCGCGCCGACCGCGTGCAAGAGCTCCGCACGGCCATTCTCAACGGCGCCTACGAAACCGATGCCAAGCTCGACATCGCGCTCGATCGGTTGCTCGACGAAATCGCGTGAGCACGTCCGGGAGCTCCTGGGGAATATTTCCCACCTTGAAACACTGAACGATACTTCGCGCGGGCGGCTTGCATTCGCAACGAGATCATCTAAAATCAATAGTTATTATTGATTTGGCGTTTGCGTTGTTTTCCCGTGCCTTTCCCATGTCTCAAGATTTCTCGCTCGGAACCGTCGAAGTCGCGCTGGGGCCGCGGGAGCGGTTCGAGGAGTTTTTGCAGAGCCGCGGCAAGCGGATCACACAGCAGCGGCGGGCCCTGGTCGATGAGGTATTCAAGCGTCACGATCACTTCGATGCCGACGACTTGATCCTCCACCTGAGCCGCGTTTCGAGCAATCGTCGGGTCAGCCGGCCAACGGTCTATCGTACGCTCGTCGAACTGGTCGATGCCGGGCTGCTGCGGAGCATGACGCTCGGCGGTCGGACCGTTTACGAGCACGATTACGGCTACCCGCAGCACGATCACTTGCACTGCCAGAAGTGCAACAAACTGATCGAATTCCACAGCGATGAAGTGGCCAGGATCGGCGAGGCACTCGCCCAAGAGTATCAATTCCGCGTTACCGGCCACCGACTGATATTCAGCGGCATCTGCGCCGATTGTCGCGTGCAAAAGCGGCCCACGCGCAAGCTGGATCTGGTGTAGCCACTGGTGGGTGCCACTCGACGCCGTCAACCCTTTTAAGCGAACTGTCGGCTTGATTGGCCTCGGTTGCCTACACGCGGATTTCCGCCGATTGCCTCAGTGCTTCGGGATAGCGCGCCAGAATGGGGGCCACGATCTCGGTCAAGAATTCATCAACCTGCTCTCGCGCGCGGCCGACGAATTTGGTCGGGTCGAGCGTGCCGGTCAAATCGATGCCGGCGAAGGCCGGGTCGGCCGCCAGACGCTCGACGAGGTCGTTTGTTGAGCCTTGTTCTTTCACGATCGCGGCCGCGGCCTGGCTGTGGCGGCGAATGCGCTCGTGCAAATCCTGGCGATCGCCGCCAGAGGCCACGGCGGCCAGCAAAATGGCTTCGGTGGCCATGAACGGCAATTCTTCGTCCAAATGCCTGGCGATCACCTGCGGATAGACCACCAGGCCCGAACTGATGTTCCGATATAAGAGCAAAATCGCGTCGATCGCCAGAAACGCTTGCGGAATCACCAGGCGCCGATTGGCGCTATCGTCGAGCGTCCGTTCCATCCACTGCGTCGACTCGGTGGCGGCCGTGCTCGACTGCAAGCTCATCACGAAGCGGGCCAGTCCACAAATGCGTTCGGCCCGCATCGGATTGCGCTTGTAGGCCATGGCGGAGGAGCCGACCTGGTCGGCCTCGAACGGCTCCTCGAGTTCTTTGCGACTTTGCAACAGTCGCATATCGGTCGCCGCTTTGTGCGCGCTTTGAGCGATGCCCGACAGCACGTCGACGACCTGTGCGTCGACTTTGCGCGAATAGGTTTGGCCGGTGACGGCGTAGCTGGCCGCGAAGCCCATTTTCTCGGCCACGAGTTGCTCGAGGCGGCGAACTTTGGCGTGATCGCCCTCGAACAGGTGCATGAAGCTGGCCTGCGTGCCAGTCGTTCCTTTCACGCCCCGAGCCTTGAGTTGCACCAGGCGATGTTCCAGCTCCGTCAGATCTTGCACCAGGTCGTAGGTCCACAAGCAGGCTCGCTTGCCGACCGTGGTGGGCTGGGCCGGTTGCAAGTGCGTGAACCCCAGGCAGGGCAAATCTCGATACTTCTCGGCGAAGATGGCCAATTGATGAATCACGGCGACCAGCCGCGCGTGCACCAGCGCGAGCGCTTCGCGCATCAGGATCAGATCGGTGTTATCGGCGACATAACAGCTCGTGGCGCCCAAATGGATGATCGGCCGCGCGGCGGGGCAAACGTCGCCATAGGCGTGGATGTGGGCCATGACGTCGTGCCGCAGTTTCCGCTCGTACTGGGCGGCCTTCTCGAAATCGATGTTGTCGACCTGCGCGCGAAGTTGCTCGATTTGCTGCTTCGTGATCGGCAAACCGAGTTCCGCCTCGGCTTCGGCCAAAGCGACCCACAACCGGCGCCACGTGCTGAATTTTCGTTGCGGCCCCCACAGCGTGGACATCTCGCTCGAAGCATAGCGGTCGATCAGCGGATTGTCGTAGTAACTCGAAGCGGTCATTTAATTTCGCCTACAGCGGAAAACGCGCGGTCAAGCCCATGGCGTAGAGTACCATCGCTTGGGCCATCGTCAACGCCTGGCACGCGCTCAGGGACGGCCGTCCCTGGGCTTCGGCCTCTGCCTGGTTCGACCGGTGGCCGGGCGATTTCTGGTCGTACAGGGGACTCACATATTCGTCAAATCGTCGCTGCCGCCCGGTCCGATCAGCCCATCGAGCGCCTCGGCAAGTTGCGGGGCATGTGCGTCGTCGTGCGCATAGATCCGGCAAATCCGGTGACTCAGCGGCAACTGCCGGAATAATTGATCGTCGGTCAACGGTCGAGGTTCGCCGCGGGCCGGATCGAACAGAAAATTCTGCCCCATGCGCGGACCGCGGGTATCGGGCCGATGAATGTGGCGCGCCAAGTCCACCCGCAGCGGCAAGCCGGCCAGCGAGGCCGGCAGATTGGCGCGCAGTTGGCGCTCGACGAAATCCGCGTGGCTGAAGATGCTGCTCCGCTCGGCCTGCCCGGCCGCGAAGACCAGGTGCCGGTGGCAAACCATTTTCCAAGGAATTTTGCGATCCAGGAAGGCCTGCCAGCGCTGGCCCAGCTCGCGCTGCCGCGGATCGGAACTGTTGCCCCAGCGGCCTACGTCGACCAACAGCGACCACTCGGTGAACCGGCGATACTGGTCTAAATGCTCGAGCGGATTGCCGGGAAACAGGTAGGTTTTGCTGTCGGCGAACAGGTCGGTCAACGTCAAGTCGATGGCGCGAACCGTGCGATGAAAATAAATCGTGCGAAACAAATCCGCGCGCACGCTCATGAACTGCACCAGCGCCGCCATGCCGCGGCTGTGGATCGTCAGGCCCTGGGCCGTGAAAAAGCTGTAGTGCAGGAGCCGGTCGAGATCAAACGCCCGGGCGTTATAGCCCGACATGAACGCGTCGCGGAGCACGAAATCCATGTTATCGACGGTATAGATCCCGCTGAACAAGCCGCGGAGCAATTCGAGCCAGCGGGGAAACGCGCGGGCGCTGTCGGTCGATTGGGGGCGCGTGATCAGAAACGCGATGTGCTGCGGGTCGAGCTGCTCGCCGGGCTCGAGCCGGCTGTTGGGGTTGCGCCGAATACGTCGCAACAGGTCGCCCAATTCGCCGCAAATAATCGCACTGCCGAGGGTCTCGTGGCTGTGGCCGTGGGCGCGAAGAAAGTGATCGTCGAAGAAGTGCCCGAACGGCCCGTGCCCCACGTCGTGCAGCAAGCCGCCCATGCGCAGCAACGACTCGACGTAGCCTCGACTGGGCACGTCGGGGCATACTTCGCGCAAGCTGTCGTACAGCGCGGCGGCGGCCCGGCTGCCCAGGTGCATCACGCCGACGACATGCTGGAATCGCGTGTGCTCGGCGGTGGGGAAGACCCACCAGGCGGTTTGCAATTGGTGAATCTGCCGCAGCCGCTGGACCCAGGGATGGTCGATGATCTGCCGTTCCGAAACTTCGTCCCCGCGCAGTCCGGCTTGGGAGACGAACGGGATGTATCCATGAATGGCATCATGGCTAAGGTTTTCGCTCTGAAAGTCTCGCATCCCGCGGTCCTGCTTCTTAACGTTGACGCGTCGATCAATTCTATCGCTTTGCCATCCAGACAGCACGCCGCCACGAGCGGGAAGCCGGCAATTGATCTTTACCGTCGATCAATTCTCCCATCTTGACCAGGTTAACTTGAAGTCAGGGATTTTTTTGCCGATGACAGGGCTCAAGCGTGCGTGCGTTTCGTGCTGGTTCGGCTGAAAGTGCGTGCTCGGCAAGAGTTACCGTGCGAGCGGTCGGTATTGATTGTTGCTTGCACCCCAGCCGATCTAGTAACATTGTCCGGGCCTGCATAAACTTACCGCGGTTTTGCCAACCGCCAGCGTCCACCTTTCTTATGTAGCCAAGGAGATTTAAACGTGTCGCGTCTCTCGAAGTGGACTGCCCTGGCCGTTGCCGTACTGGTTTTGATGACGCGAGTTGAAAGTTTTGCCGCAGTTCCGCCGGCGGAGAATCTCCTTCCGAATTCGACCAAGGGCTTTTTGGCCGTGCCGTCGGTTGACCAGCTAAAAGAAAGCTGGAACAAGACGCAACTGGGTCAGCTCATGCAAGATCCGGCGATGCAGCCCTTCTTGGAGAGTCTGAAACAGCAAATCCAGCAGAAGTGGACGCAAACACACCAGAAGCTGGGAATCACCTGGCAGGACCTCGACGGCGTTCCGTCGGGCGAGGTCTCCGTCGCGTTGATCGCGCCCAGCGCCACGGAGGTTTACGCGGCGATCGTGGCCGATGTGACCGGCCGTCAGGCCCAAACCAACGCCTTGCTCGAAAAAATCAACCAAAGCATGGCCTCTCAGAAGGCGGTCCGCAGCCAACGTACCCTGTCAGGCACGCCGGTGACGGTGTTCGAAATTCCCAAGCAGGACGACAACCCGGCCCGCCACATGGCCTACTTCGTCAAAGATGACCTGCTGGCCGCCTCCGACAGCCTGAAGGTGATCGAAGGCATTCTGGTCCGCCAGGCCGAAGATAAATCCGATAGCTTGGCTCACCTGATCGCCTTCGAGGCGATTACGAATCGCTGCCACACGGCGGCCGGGGACCTCGTGCCGCAGATTCGTTGGTTCGTGGAGCCATTTGGATATGCCGAAGCGATCCGTGTGGCCAATGCCGACCCGGAACATCCGCGTCGCAAACAGACCGATCTGCTCAAGATTCTGAGAGATCAGGGATTCACGGCGGTGCAGGGGATCGGCGGCTTTTTGAATTTCGCACACGCTCCCTACGAGATTCTACATCGGTCGTTTGTGTATGCCCCCGGCAATCAGAGCGGCGCTGGCGAGCGGTTTGCGTTGGCGGCCCGGATGTTGGATTTCCCGAACGCCGACAACTTCGCGCCGCCGGCTTGGGTACCCCGCGAAGTGGCCAGCTATGCCGTGCTGAACGTGAACGTGAAAAATGCGTTTGAGGCCTCGAAGACCTTCGTCAATCAATACGTTGGCGACGAAGTGTTCGAAGACGTATTGGATTCGATCCGCAACGATCCAGACGGACCGAAAATCGATATTCGGCGCGACCTGGTCGCCTACCTGGGCAACCGGGTCACGATCATTTCCGACAATCAATTGCCCATCACTCCCAAAAGTGAGCGGCTGCTAGTCGCGGTGGAAACCAACAACCCGTCCCAGTTGGCCGCCGCCATCGAGAAATCGATGAAGACCGATCCCGACGCAAAGCGCCGCGAAATCAACGGACACGTGGTTTGGGAGATCGTCGATGAGCAGAGCGAGCTGCCGATGGTCACGATTGAGAACAGCCCGACGTTTGGCCCCGTGGGAGCCGCCGCGGCCGACGAACCCGAAGAACGGCCGATGCTCCCCAATTCCGCCGTGACCGTGGCTCACGGGCAGTTTTTCGTGGCGACCCACATCGACATCCTGGCCAAAGTGCTGGCCAACATCGACGAGCGTGAACAGTTGGCCCATGATGCCGATTACCAACGGTCGCAAACGGAGATCGCAAAGCTGGCCCTGCCCAGCCAGTTTGCACAAAACTTTACGCGCACGGATGACGCCTACCGCGGGGTCTACGAATTGCTCCGCACGGGCCGGATGCCGGAAGCCGAATCGATGCTAGGCAAAGTGCTCAACTCGCTCCTGGGCGAGGGCAAGGAAGGCGTGTTGCGCACGCAGCGGATCGACGGCAGCAAATTGCCTGAATACGACATGGTCCGCCGCTATTTCGGCCCGGCCGGCCTGACCTCCACCACGGAAGCCGATGGCTGGTTCGTGACCGGCTTCACGCTGAACAAGGAAGTGCAGCCCGAAGACGCGGCCAAGTAAGCGCCACTAGCGCCTCGGCGGGCTAAACCGCAAGCGTCGCGCGAAGCCACCTTTGCGGCTTGGCAGCGCACCAAAAGATCCTCACTCTTCGCGCGTCATTCGATTTTCGCCCAAAACGGATGAAGCCGATCGGCTCGCGTCCGCACATCTTCCAGCAGCACGCGCAAATCGGGCTGGATCGTGATCGTGGCGCCGAGTTTGGGATTGATGGGATGATTGTTGAGCGTGGCGCGAATCGGTTTGCTGAAGTCGACGATTTCAGGCGAGAGCCAGGCCGTGATTTTCACGCTGCCGGTCGTGATCGACACGCCATTGGTGGCCTGCACGCGAGCCGTAACACTGACCGGCTTCGTGCCACGAGGGGGCGGCCAATCGGTGGGCTCAACCATGCCCTTGGACGGAAGCTCCCGTCCTTCCAACCACCAAAAATAATTGTCCCAGGTGCGCATCGTAACGACCGTGAACTCCTTGGGGAAAAAGTTGCGCGGCCTGCGGCGGCTCATCCAATCGAAAATGTGTTGAATGTCTTCATAAAAATCCTCGTGTCCGCGCCCGATGTATTCGGTGTACGTGACATCGAAGTGCTTCTTCATGTAGCGGTCCAAAGTTTCGGCGTTCTTGATGACCTTGTCGCCGTCATATTCGCCGGCCAGCACGTAAAACGGCACCAGGCTGGCGTTCTCCCAATAATTTCGGCAATATTTTTCCGCTTGAGCCACGATCGGGATCACTCCGGCCCACAGGTCGGGATGCGCCAGCCCCAGATCCCAAGCCGCGTTGCCGCCCATCGAATGGCCCGAAAGAAACACGCGATCAGTATCGATTGAAAACCGCCGACAAGCGTCGCGCAAGCTCCCCAACACGGCGGCGTGCTCGCGGGCCGAAAACTCGTATTCCTTTTGGCCCTCTTTGCGCCACTCCACGGCCATCACGATGTAGCCGAAGCGCGTCGCCTGGCCCTGCCGAGTGCCCTTGGCGTCCTCGGCGCCGGCCCACCAGTCGATCTGCTGCTCGGGCGTGGTGGCGGTGCCGTTTAGCGTGAGAATCGTGGGGTAGCGGACGTAAGGATCGTACTCCGGCGGCAATTGCACGTAGTAGGTGACGTCGGGCTCTTTATCGATGCCCTTGATCTCCAATTTGTAAAATCCGGGTTTGCCCACCGACGGATCTTCGCTGGGCAAGGGAGGCTTCATGTTGGCGATCAACAGCGCCACGAACGGCGGAACGGCGCCTTCCAAGCCCCCCAATTCCGAGAAAGCCTTGTTGCGCTCAAGCGGCATCGATTCCCGCAGATAGCGCGCCACCAGCGCGCGGACCTTGGCCAGCGACAACGTGACGGCCAGATTCTGTTCGCCGTGATTGCTGCCCAACAACCAACCGCTGAATGCCAGCGAAATTTTTTCTTCGGGCCCTAGCTTCTCGTCATCGCCAAGCCGTAGGTAATCGGCCATCCGGCCCAGCGTGTTCATGTTCAATTCCTGGCTGATTTCCTTGAGCATTGCCTCGCATTGGACGCGCGTGGAGGCGTCCTTGATCGCGGCGACGCGCTCCTTCAGCTCGTCCAAGATTTTCTCGCGCTGTTTGATCTTTGCGCGATAATCGTCGAGGATTTCGCGGACCTGTTCCAGGATGTCGCCGGCGACGTCCTGCGACGGAAAGTTTTCGAGCAAATAGTAAGCCCGCGCGTGCTGGCCGGCCTCGCGGCGCACCTGGATCTCCTTGACGATCCGCCGGGCATTCAATTGCCGCAGCGATTGAACTTCCTTGGCCAGATCTTTTTCATCCGGAAACGCGGCGATGACCGCCTGAAGTTCTCTTTCGGCGCGCGAATAGAGCTCCGCCTGCAGATACAACCGCACGACTCTGAGGCGCTGCTCCAGCTTCTTAGGATCGATGCGACGGGCCAGCAGGCTGGTCAGTTCTTCATCCGAAATCGAATGGGTGGCCATCCGCATGTCCCACATCACCGGCTTCTGCTTCGTCATCAGTGCTTCGACCTTGGTCCAGACGGGCGAGATCGCCGTAATGCCCTGAATCACGTCCAGCCGCCCCTTGTCGGTCATCATGGAAAACGTTCGGTGGCCGAGCGGGTCGAACTTCGTCACATTGACGATCGGACCGACGCGGTTGACTTTGTTCCTCGCTTCCCTGGCAACGTGTTGTTCGATGCGGATGATCTCCGGGACTTCGCCGCTGTCGGCTTCGAGAATCTGACGAATCTGAAACGTGGGAATGAACACTCGCCGCAGGTCATCGTCGACAAAGGTGATCGTCTTCGGGTCGTCGGTTTTAGGCGGGAGCGGATTTTCAGCCAGCCCCGAGGTTTTCCCGACTTTACCGCGCAACGTGCGTCCATCCTTCATCAAAATGGAGGCACCCTCGGCCACGTGAGCGCAGCCGAAGCAGACTGCGACGAGAATGAAAGCCGACCAAAACCTTGACCACAGCCAGGACCGACCTAGTCGGCTCATGAGAGGCTCCTCGAATGTTCCGTTGCTTGCGCGCAGCTCCGCGCCCGGCGAGCATTGCCCAAAAGGTGCGTGCGGCAAAGTTTGTGCTCTTCTCTACGCTTCATTTTGGCCGCTGGAGCTTCCAAGTCAATCGCGTGCCGGGCGGCCCCGGGATTGACACTGCCGGCCACAACTCGCATAACTGGGAAAACTGGGAGAACTGACCACAGGCAGGGACGAACGTGATTTCACGACGCGTTATGACGGTGCTTCTCACGGCGGCCTGCGTTTTTCCTCTGGGAATCGTCGTCGTAATGGGCGTGGCTCGGCTCTTGGGCGCAATGCAAGACGACTCGGCCAGGGATGTTTTGGACCGGATCGCCCTGGGAATCGGCCTCCTCTGGGCGGTCAATTTGCTCGGTCTGATTCTAGCGCTAGGAATCAACGCAATGGGACCGCCCGACGAGGGCTCTTGATGCGCGGTTGCACGCTGCTGTTGCTCGCCCCGGTCGCGTTTGGTTTGGGAAATTGGTTCGGCCGCATCGACGCGCAGCGAAGCAGCGACATCGCTCCCGCGACACGATCTTATTCCCAGCGAATGTCGGTGTCTGGGAAGCTCAGGATGAATTCCTTGCCGAACGCTTGCGACGCGGTAGAAAAACCCCGCGGCACTTGCCGCGCGAGCGTTCGCTCCAGCGCGGCCACAGCCGTCAGCGCGGTGAGATGGTAGCCGCTGAGTGTCTCCAAAGTGGCGGAAATCGATTTCCCCTGGTCATTGCTCACCCGGCCCCAAAGCGACGAGCGGGTTGATTCGCGCTGGGCGTCCGAGGGTCCTTTGACGGTCCGCCCAATGTGCCGTTTCGCCATGTTCTGTAGCGGTTTCCAAGCCAGCAGCGGCAGCAAAAACTTCAAGCGGCGCAGCCAGGCGATCTGGTTGCGCGGGGCGGCTGCATAAACTTCGATGTTGGGAATGCCCGTGGAGTAATAAGCGCTGGCCACGTCGCCCCACGGAATAGTCATTCCCCACTGGGCTCCGTGACGAAAGGGGATTTCCATCGTCTTCCAGGCGGTGGGCACATGGCGGATTTCGCCGTCGATCCGCACCCGGCCGCCGCCGGGCAACGACTCGACCATGGTTTTGGCCGTGCCAGGGC
This sequence comes from Planctomycetia bacterium, assembly GCA_016200205.1. GTDB lineage: Bacteria > Planctomycetota > Planctomycetia > Pirellulales > PALSA-1355 > PALSA-1355. The sequence goes on along the minus strand of JACQFF010000275.1, from coordinate 4,785 downwards.
TCAGGCCGCCGCTGCTCGAGAACGCAAGCTGAAGCACCCGCGCGTCACTTATGCGATCGGCCAACATCGCGGCCAGGCAGTCGCTAGGCACCACGTCGAAGCCGACGGCTGGAATCAAGGCCACTTCCGACTGCCTGGCGCGCTCGCCGCGGGCCGCGGCCCACTGGATCACATCGATTTCGCCGGTGATGTCCAGATAATCGGTTTCCGTAGCCAGGCAGGCGTCCATCATGGGCTGCGCGGTTTGCGAAAACGGACCCGCGCAATTCAACACCGCCGAAAAACCCTGCAACTGCTCGGCAATTTGCGCCGGCTGCTGCACGCTAAAACTGACGGCCGGACAATCGAGCTCACCGGCCAGCGCCGCGACGGCTTCGCGGTTGCGGCCAGCCAAAACCGGCTTGAGCCCTCGATCGACGGCGTGCCGGGCAATCAGCCGGCCGGTGTAGCCCGTGACGCCATAGATCATCGCCCGGAGCGGTTGACTCATGCGAGGACAATCCTCTCGGCGGGCAAACCGTTTCGAGGGTCAAGAGACGATTTCCCGCCGCCGGTTCAAATAATCCCAGATCACATAACGGTCAAGATCGCGGCCGGCCGTGAAGAACACCCGTCCGCGAGTCGACTCGGCCAGCCGATAGGCAAACTGTACATCCTCGCTCGATTGCGACCAACTGGGCAGCAAAAAAATATTGATCGTAATCTGCTCGCGCTGGCAGCGCTGTCCCTCGCGCAAGGTGGCTGTTTCGGTACTCGCGTCGGGCGGATAGAGCAGATAAAGCAGCGATCCGTCGAAATGCGCCGTCGGCAACCCGTCGGTAATCAGGATGATTTGTCGATTGGGGGTGTCTTGAGCCGCTAGAAACTGCCGGCCCATTTGCAACGCGTGTTGAATATTGGTGAAATGCGGCGGGATATAATATTCGCTGATATCCTCGCGGCTCATGTCGGCCCGCAGCCGCACGACCGGATCGAACACGGTCACCGGCTTGGGCATCAGCGAGGCGATATCAGCCGAGCGGACCGGTTTGGCGAAGCTGTACATCTCGACGCACTGCAAATAATCGCCCGGATACTCGCGCCGAATCAATCCATCGAGCGCCAAAGCCATCCGCTTCACGTGCACGTACAGTCCGCCGTAACGCATCGAGCCGCTCATGTCCATCAGCACGACCGTGGCGCATTTGGGCGTGTTGCGGGTACGGTGAATCTCGATGTCTTCTTGCTTCAGCCGAATGGGCAGCCCCGGACCGCCGCGGATCATCGCGTTGGTCAGCGAGGCCGGCACGTCCATGTTGGCGATCGAATCGCCGAACTCGTATTGCTTGGTGTGCTGCAGTTCGACGGCCCCCTCGCCCACGACCGGACCTTGGTGGCGGCCGGTGCGCGACGATTGCAAGTTGCTGAAGATGCGCTCGAGCAACTTGCCCTGGAACAATCGATAAGCCTTGGGCGTAAGCTGATAACCCTTGGGCCCGCGCTCCAGGCCTTGCTGCTCGGCAATGTGGCGCAGATAGTCTTCAATTTGCTTTTGCAATTGATTGAGGCGTTCGACTTCGCCCGGTTCGGCAAATTGCGAGAGCTCTTCCAAGTCGATGACGCCGATTTGCGCCGTGCGGGCTGCTTCTTCCAGTTGCTTGAGCAGCCGATCGATCATCTCGAGTTCTTCTTTGACTTCCAGCGCCTGCGAAACCGTCAGCGGCGTGCGTCCAGTGAATGTGTACTTACTGGCCAACTCGTCGACCTGGTATTTCTCGCCTAATTTCGCCGCGAGCTGCACCAGTTGGCGGGCGAAGGGCGATCGCTCGTCGCCGGTCTGATACCACAGCCGTTCCAATTCGCGCAGTTGCTCGTCGGCAAAGCTTTGGGCAAATCGCTTTTGCAAATTCGCCGGCGGCTTCATCGCCACGCCCCGTTTGCGATAGGCCTCTTCCGCGGTCTTCTGAACTCTTTTGGTTTCGTATTTCTCGAGAATCTTTCGTTTCCGCTCCAGCAGCATGGCCTTTAGCGCGTCGATGCTCGGGCCAAGGCCCGCAATCTGGCTCGGATCGATACGAATGGCATTGGCCAGCTCTTCGTCGGTCAACTCGCGCATGCTGCCGTACATCAACATGTGCTCGAACGCGGGCGAGACCAGATCCGGCGGAGCCTGCGTCGGGCTAGGCAGATTCTTGGGATCGAATTTTTGATAGGTGTGAATCACACCGCCAAGACGATTGCGATCATTCATGCGAAGTGTCTCTTGTCCGGTTCCCTCTCTCTTTGGGAGAGGGTTAGGGTGAGGGCGTTTTTCCCGAGCGCCCCCTCATCCCAACCTTCTCCCCAGGGGAGACGGAGCATCATCGATTTCTCGCGATTGGTTAGCCACGCTATTTGATTTCATACACGATCCGTCCCCGGTGTTGAGCCCGTGAAATTCGGTCCGAGGCATACAGGCCCGCCAGGATAAACTCCACGCACGAGGCCCGCACGGCCGGATCGCTCGAGGCGTTGACTTCGAACGCCTTTTCCCAAGCCGGCGGCACGCGCGTCAGCCGCTGGGCATATTGGCTCGAGGGGAGCATGTCGCCGACTTCGATCTTGACGCCCTCGGAAAAGATCTCGGCGATTTCCTCCAGCCCGTGCCGATCGACATACTCGTCGAACACCGCGCGAATCGCCTCGGCCATGATCGCGTCGAGCACCTGCCGCTCCGACATTTGATGGCTGTCCATCATGTCGAGCTCCAGTTTGCCCAACGAAGAACTGTAGAGGTGTCCCAAGTCGCTGATCCTCGGCACGGCGGGCCGCTCGTTCAACAGCACTCCGCGGTGCCGCGCGCTGGCCACCATCGTCCGGTAATTAGCAATGCTGAATCGCGCGCTCACGCCCGACTGGTGGTCGGTATATTTCGACGCGCGGGCCGCGATGCTCATCTGCTCGATGATTTCGCGCATGAAGTAGGGGACTACGACCGGGTATGCTCCGCCCAAGTCGACAGAGGCCTCTTGCTCCATGATCTGGATGCCCAAATCGCGCTCGCGCGGATAATGGGTATGAATCACCGAGCCGATGCGGTCCTTCAATTGCGGAATCACCTTGCCGCTGCGATTGTAGGTCGCGGGGTTGGCGGAGAAGAGAATCAACACGTCGATCTCGAAATTGATCGGATAGCCCCGGATCTGCACATCGCGCTCTTCGAGAATATTGAACAGGCCGACCTGCACCAACTCGTCGAGTTCGGGCAACTCGTTGATCGCGAAAATCCCGCGGTGCATCCGCGGAATCAGTCCGAAGTGCAAAGCCTCTTCGGCCGACATGCTGGTGCCGCCGGCCAGTTTGGCCGGATCGATTTCGCCGATGATGTCGGCAAACTTGGTGCCGGGAGCCAACCGCTCGGCATAACGCGCTCGGCGCGGCCACCAGGCGATCGGCACCTCGTCTTCCGGCACGCCGGCCACAAGCTGTTTGCCGACGCGCGTGATCGGATCGTAGGGATCGTCGTGAACCGGCGCCTCGGCGAGGTCGATGTAGGGAATCTCATCATCGAGAAACCGCGCCAGCGATCGCATCAGCCGGCTCTTGGCCTGCCCCTTTTCGCCCAGGAACAACAGGTCGTGCTGGGCGATCAGCGCCAGGTTGATTTCGGGAATGACGGTGTCTTCGTAGCCGATGATGCCGGGAAACAATTCTTCACCGCGGCCGAGCATGAGCATGAAGTTGTCGTAGATTTCACGCTTCACCGTTTTCGAAATCCAGCCGCTGGCTCGCAACTCAGCCAGCGTGGCCGGCTTGGTGGTTGTGGTCATAAGTGAAGGCGCCGCATTGGTTGTGTCGGAAATTCAAAAAGTCACCACGGCCCATTCAGGGCCGCATTCCGCCTCCATCGAGCGTGTAGACGATTATAGCGCGCCTCTGGCCTCTGGACCATGCTCTATCAACTAATTGGGCAACACCACGATCTCGCCGCCAGCCATGGTGAAGAGTGCTTTCAATATCTTCTCGTCAACGTCGTTGCCGATGAAGTGGACCGAGCCGTCGCAGAATGCGGCGTTAAAGCCGCCGTTGAATTGGCCGCCCAGTCCGACCTTGGGATGATCGGGGTCAAACTTCCAGTCATCGGGTTTCGTCCACGGAACCGCATACTTGTCGTCGACTTCGACCACCGCAATCGTGTTGGACGTTCCGTCCGTGATCTTGCGAATGCCGATCGCCTGCTGGCCGGGAAAAGCGGTCGAAGAGCCGCGCGCGGTCAGATAGACCGTGCGGCCGTCATTCAGCTTCGATGTGGGCGAGCGATAAATCGGCGGCATCTTGGCGGCCAGTTCTTTGTTGTGATCGCTGTCCCACGGCTCGTCCAGGTGAAATTCCGCCCAAACCGCCTTGGCCTCTTCACCCTCCAGATACGGCAAAATGGCAACCCGCCAACTCAACAGGGGTTTACCGTCTTGACTGCCAACCGCCGGCGGGAATGACTTTTCAGCGTCGTGATAGTTGTGCATGGCGAGCATGATTTGTTTCAGATTATTGAAGCTCTTGCTTCGGTTGAAAGCCTGCTGGTTGGCATCCTCCGCCTGGCCCGCGTCGGGCGCGGCGGCTCGTGCTGGAATGTTGCTCGTGGGACCGCGCAGTCCAGCCAACGGGAGTCCGATGGCAATCAGCATCGCCAATAATCGTTGGTGACTGGCGACAATCAGCGGCGTCGCTCGCGACGATTTCATAGCGCGTAACATTTCAGCCTCCTTTTGAAAAGTACCTCTGAGTCTGCCCAATGCATTGCCACGCCCGACTGGCTTGCTGTTCATT
>JACQFF010000007.1 GCA_016200205.1 Planctomycetia bacterium | reverse complement strand
GCTAGCAGCGAGACGCTAACTCGTTGCTGCAACGTCGCTTTCGCTCGCGCCGGCCGAGGCTGGAATCTGACTCCGTTTTGTTACCCACGATCCTGCCATGTTCGATTCACTCCAAGCAGGCCTGACCTCGGCGCTAAAAACCTTGCGCGGCAAGGGCAAGTTGAGCGAATCGAACATGCGCGAAGGGCTCGGACTCGTCCAAAAGGCCCTGCTCGAAGCTGACGTCAGCTTCTCGGTCGTCAAGGACTTTATTGGCCGCGTGAGCGAGAAGGCGCTCGGCGAAAAAGTCCTCTCCGCGCTCGATCCCAGTCAGCAGGTGGTCGGCATCGTGCATCAAGAGCTCATCGACCTGATGGGCCCAGTCGATCACTCGCTGCATCTGCAGCCGGGCGTGACAGTGCTGATGCTCTGCGGCCTGCAAGGCTCCGGCAAAACGACCACCTGCGGCAAGCTAGGCCGGTTGATCAACGAACGCGGGAGAAAGCCGCTCCTGGTGGCGGCCGACTTGCAGCGGCCCGCGGCCATCGAACAGTTGCACGTCATCGGAGGCCAACTGGGCCTGGAAGTGTACAGCGAGCCGGGCGCGAAAGACCCGGTCGCGGTTTGCCAAAACGCGGTGAAACACGCCAGGCAAGTCGGCGCCAATGTCGTGCTGCTCGACACGGCCGGCCGGCTGCACATCGACGACGAGTTGATGGAGCAGTTGAAGCAAATCGATCGCCGCGTCTCGCCCGAGCAGGTCTACCTGGTCGTCGACGGCATGACCGGTCAGGACGCCGTCAACAGCGCCAAAGCGTTCAACGAAGCGCTCGAGCTGGACGGCGTAATCATGACGAAACTCGACGGTGATGCCCGCGGCGGGGCCGTGCTGTCGGTCAAGCAAGTCACCGGCGTGCCGATCAAGTTCATCGGCACCGGCGAGCACCTCGACGCGCTGCAAGAGTTTCATCCCGAACGGATGGCCCAGCGCATTCTGGGCATGGGCGACATTCTCACGCTGGTCGAACAGGCCCAGCAAAAGTTCGATTCCGACGAGATGGCCAAACAGGAAGAGCGGCTCCGCAAAGGAGAGTTCACGCTCGACGATTTTCGCAAGCAGCTCGGCATGACCAAGAAGCTTGGGCCGATGAACAAGATCATGGGCATGATCCCCGGCATGGGCGGGCTGACAGAGATGATGGGCGACATGGACGCCGAAGGCGACATGAAGCGTCTCGAGGGCATCATCGACTCGATGACGCCGGCCGAACGGCGCAATCCTTCCAAAATCGTCGATCAGAGCCGGCGGCGACGCATCGCCGCCGGGGCCGGCGTCGAACCGCACGAAGTCAACGAATTGGTCAAGCAGTTCGACGGCATGGCTTCGATCATGAAAGAACTGGGCAGCCTCGGAATGCGCGACCGGGTGCGAAAAGTGCAAGAATTACAAAGAGGCCTGGCCAACCCGAATGCCCAATTACAAAAGCCAAAACTCGGCACCGGCAAGCGGCTGAGCTCTGAAGAGCGAGCCAAATTGCGCAAACAACGCGAAAAAGATCTTCGCCGTCGCAAGCGCGAGGCCAAGAAAAGTCAATAAAAAAGGAAACAACCAGGCGGCGACCCTCTCCCTTCGGGAGAGGGCCGGGGTGAGGGTGTGAAGTTTTCGTTGCCCTCACCCTAACCCTCTCCCGAAGGGAGAGGGGACCGAACAAGACACCGAACAATCCGAACAAGACACCGAACAATCCGTCCTTTTAATTCAGTCAACCGAGGAGAAACGTGTGGCAGTAAGAATTCGCATGAAAAAGATGGGCCGCAAGCACCGCCCGTTCTTTCGCATTTGCGCGATCGACTCGCGCAATCCGCGAGACGGCCGCGTGCTGGAAGAATTGGGCACGTATGACCCGATGGTCAGCGAAGCCGATGCCCGAGCCCTGTTAAAACCCGAGAGGATCAATTATTGGCTCGGTGTCGGCGCTCAGCCGTCCGACAAGGTGCGCACGCTGATCAAGAAGTATGGCGGCGGCGGAACGCACGTGGAGCAGCAGCGGGCAGCCCGCGAGCGTTTGGCGATGCCGCGCGTGGTGCCCGATGCGGGCGCGCCGGTCTATGTGCCGCCGAGCGAAACGGACGCTCCGGCCGTGGCCCCCGAGAGCGCCGAAAACGACGTCACGAGCGAGTCGTCCGAACAAGCGGCGAGCGTTTCCGAATAAACGAAACGATTGACCGTGGGTCGACGACCGCCCCTTCGGCGGCGGACCGGGTATGGTGCTCAAAGTCGAACCGGTCGTGGAATGCGTCGAGGCCGTGCGATCGCTGGCGAGTGAGCCGGGACATCTGGTCATGCTCACTCCCCACGGGAGAAAACTGGAACAAAGCGTGGTCGAAGAACTGGCCACGAAAAAACGGCTGATCTTGTTGTGTGGACGGTACGAAGGATTTGACGAACGCGTGCGGCAGATCCTCACACCGGACGAAATCTCGATCGGCGATTATATTTTGGGTGGCGGCGAAGTCGCCGCCATGGTGATCGTCGACGCCGTGGCGCGGCTGGTGCCGGGCGTGTTGGGAGACGAGGAAAGCAACCGGCAGGATTCGTTTTCGGGCCAGCGGCGATTGCTCGAATTCTCGCAATACACCCGGCCGCGAGAATACCGGGGATTGAGCGTGCCGGACGTTTTGATAAGCGGTAATCACCGTCAAATCGCCGATTGGCGCGACCGGGAAAGTGCCTTGAAAACTCAGCAGCAACGCGCTGACTTATGGGCCAATAAGCAAACACGAAGCCAGGACATCAATAACGAAACCAAGGGGACGTAAACACGCTCGAAGTGCGTGCATCACGGCAGTCTCCCGACACATCGAGAAAGGTTGTTAGCCATGAGTCAGCAAACCCTGGAACTGGTCGAAAAGAGCAGCTTGAAGACTGAAATTCCCGAGTTCCAGATTGGGGATACCGTCGACGTGCACACCCGCATTTTGGAAGGCGAGAAGGAACGCATCCAAGTCTTCAACGGCGTGGTGATCGCCCGGGCGGGCTCCGGCACTCGCGAAACATTCATCGTGCGGCGCATCGTGGGCGGCGAAGGCGTGGAACGCAAGTTCCCCTTGCACTCGCCCAAAATCGCCAAAATCGAAGTCAAGCGACGCGGCATCGTCCGGCGGGCGAAGTTGTACTTCCTCCGCGATCGGGTGGGCAAGGCGGTCCGCTTGAAAGAACGCCGCGGCGACACCAAGAACGGCGAATAACTTCGGCACGCTCCCGTAGCCAGCGTTTTTTTCCAACCCCGCTATCCTCCTTCGGTGCGCGATGGGTTCTGCCAGCTTGCTCTCGCGCTTGCGGATCGCCTGGCGACGCTATCGCTCGCTGGGCGCCAGCGGCGAGCGGGCGGCGGAGCGATACCTGCGGCGGCGACGCTACAAAATCGTCGCCCGTCGCGAACGCGGTCGCTTGGGCGAACTCGACCTCGTGGCGGTCGATGGCCGCACGATCGTGTTCGTCGAAGTCAAGACTCGCCGCTCCCGTCGAGCGGGCCACCCCGCCGAAGCCGTCGGACCGCAAAAGCAGCAACGTCTCACGCGCTTGGCTTTGGCGTACCTGAAGCGGCACGAATTGCTTGAGTACAGCTCTCGCTTCGACGTGCTGGCGATCACCTGGCCCGCGGATGCGCGAAATCCGACCATAGAGCACATCAAGAACGCCTTCGAAGCCGTCGGCCGCGGTCAGATGTTCAATTAGCAAGGATCTTTCACCACAAAGTTACCAACAGCACAAAACGAAAGATTGGCGATCGCGGTCAATCGCGACACTCAGTCGCCACCGCAATAATCTCTGAATCAAGTTTGACAACGTAATTCTCGGCAGCAAAAGTTTCGAGACCGCAACTGGGGATACGATGGTGTCGATGCCGTCATGACGGCTGTTCGCATGGTGAACCCATGACGCGTCCTGTCCTCAAGTTCTTCTCGCTCACCTATGCGGCAACGTGGATCTGCTGGACGGCCTCCGGTGCGATCTCACGCGGAAGCGCGCCCGCCGCCCCCGCGCTTGCGGCAATCGCCGGGGCGTTGTTCCACCTTGGCACATTCGCTCCGGCTCTGGTTGCTCTCGCATTTACGGACCAAGCCGAGGGACACGCGGCGACGCGGGCGCTGCTCCGCCGGGTCGTCGAGTGGCGCGTCGGAGCACGATGGTACGTGTTCGCCGTAGGCTACATACCCGCGATCAAACTGACGGTCGCCCTCGCGCATCGCTTGGCCACCGGCGCATGGCCGCGTTTCGGTCAAGACGCGTGGTACCTCATGGCAGCGGTGATCGTGTTCTCGACTTGGGTGCAGGCGGGCGAAGAAATCGGATGGCGGGGGTACGCCCTTCCGCGCCTTACAGACCGCTTTGGCCTCGCGCCGGCCAGCATCATTTTGGGAATTATTTGGGCTAGCTGGCACTTGCCACTGTTCTTCATTCTGGAAAGCGACACGTTCGGGCAATCATTCCCGCTGTACCTGCTACAAGTGACCGCGCTGTCCGTCGCAGCGGCGTGGCTGTATTGGCGCACCAAAGGAAGTCTGCTCCTTGTCATGCTGATGCACGCGGCGGTCAACAACCCGATTGTCACCGTCCCGTCGGCTGTCACGGGGGCGACGAATCCTATTGCGCTCAGCACCTCGCTCGTGGCGTGGCTCACGGTAGCGTTCCTGTGGATTACTGCTGCGTATTTCCTCGTTCGAATGTCCAAAACCGCAACGCTGCCCGGCGGCGAAACCATGAGCGATGTTCGCCGTGCGATTCAATGAAGTCTTTCTTCTTTGTGGTCGTCGAGTCTTTGTGGTTCAACTTTCGGAAAGACATCCGACTAATTTGTAGGCTCGGCGGAGAACGGCCATTCTTTTCCCAACGCCTGCCTTTGAATCTCACGGATTTGGGTCAGTCCGCCGCGGGCCAGCTTGAGCATCGCGGCTAGTTCGGTCTCGCTGAACGTGGCTTCCTCGCCGGTTCCCTGGATCTCGACAAATCGGCCGCTGCCGGTCACGACCACGTTCATGTCGACTTCGGCCGCCACGTCTTCCTGGTAATCGAGATCCAAAATCGCCCGGCCGTCGACGATGCCGACGCTGATGGCCGCCACGCTATCCTTCAAGGGCGACTTCGGCAGATCCGGGATCGTGGCGACGGCATCGACCAGCGCGATCATCGCCCCGGTGATGCTCGCGGTGCGCGTGCCGCCGTCGGCTTCCAGCACGTCGCAATCGGCGAAGATCGACCGTTCGCCGAGCGCGTCCAGATCGACCACGGCACGCAGGCTGCGGCCGATCAAGCGCTGGATTTCCGTCGTGCGTCCGTCGACCTTGCCGACATCGCGCCTCTTTCGCGGGCTGGTGCTGCCGGGAAGCATGCCATATTCGGCCGACACCCAGCCGCGCCCCTGCCCGACCATCCACGGCGGAACCTGTTGTTCGACGCAGGCGGTACAAAGGACGGTGGTACGGCCCGCACGAATCAAGACACTGCCGGCCGCCGGGCGCGTGTAGTTACGCTCGACGCTGATCGGTCGCAGCGCGTCGTGTGAGCGGCCGTCGTGACGCATGTCGTTCTCCTAACAAACCAGCTCTAAGCTGCGCGGGTGGCCCAGACGCACAAGTGCGGCCGGGTCACCCTGAATACAATTCCGCCCATCGTGACACGAACCATTAACGCTGCGCGCCTAAAGTCCAGGCCAGAATTCCCTTCTGGACGTGCAGGCGGTTGGACGCCTGTTGCACGACAATGCTCTGCGGACCATCGATCACTTCGTCGGTGACTTCCTCACCGCGATGGGCCGGCAAACAGTGCATGAAAAACGCGCCGGAGGGCGCTTTGGCCAGCAGTTTGGCATTGATCTGATACGCGGCAAAATCTTTTCGACGCTGCTGGCTTTCGGCCTCCTGCCCCATGCTGGTCCAAACGTCGGCATAAATCGCCGTGGCCTCGCGGACCGCCTTGGCCGGATCGGTCGTGACATGAAGTTCCAGGTCCGGTACCTCGCGACCGAGCAGTGCCAGGAATTCGGCGTCGAACTGATAGCCCTTGGGCGTAGCCATAACGAACTTCATTCCCACTTTGCCGCACCCTTCGGCCAGGCTGCGCGCCACGTTGTTGCCGTCACCAACATAAGCCAGCGTGTGCCCCTTCAGCCGGCCGATCAGCTCCTTGAGCGTGTAGAGATCGGCCAACGCCTGGCAGGGATGAGCGTAGTCGGTCAAGCCGTTGATCACGGCACAGGTACAATAGCGGGCTAGATCCTCGGCCGTTTGATGGTGATAGGCACGAATGACGACCACGTCGACATACTGGCTCAGCACCCGGCCGAAATCGGCCTTGCTCTCGCGCGCCCCAAACCCCACGTCGTCACCGAGAAACAGACTATGGCCGCCCAGGTTGATCATGCCCGCCTCGAAGCTGACGCGGGTCCGCAACGAAGGTTTTTCGAACAGCAGCGCCATTACCCGGCCGGGCAGCAGGGCCTCGCGCAGACCTTGGCTGTACTTGGTCTTGAGATCTTCGGTGATGGCAAAAATACGATCGATTTCGGCCGATTTCAGGTCGGCCAATGTCAGCAGGTTTCGCATGGCTCTCCACTCGTTTGAAGCCGGTGCTTCTAGCCGGTCTGTTCCTTGAGTACCTTGGCCAGAATATCGCAGCCATCGTGAACTTGTTGTTCCGTCAGATTCATGGCCGGCAACAACCGCAGCACGGTATTGTGCGTGCAATTGATGAGCAGTTTACGGTCCATGCAGCCTTGCACGACCGGGGTGCCGTCGATCGACAGTTCCACGCCGATCATCATGCCCAGCACCCGCACCTCGCGAATCAATTCGCACTCGGCCACCAGCGCCGTGAGCCGCCGGCGGAAAACTTCGCTGAGATTCCGGGCGTTTTCCAGCAGGTTTTCGTTTTCGATCATTTCGATGGCGGCGATGCCGGCCCGGGCGGCAATCGGATTGCCGCCGAACGTGGCCGCGTGCATCCCCGGCCGCAAACTGGGTGCGATCTCAGGCGTGGTCAACAAAGCTCCGCCGGCCACGCCGCCGCAAATCGCTTTGGCCAAGGTCATGATGTCGGGCGTGACGCCGAAGTGCTGATAGGCAAACCACTGCCCCGTGCGGCCGCAGCCGGTTTGCACTTCGTCGAACACCAAGAGCAGCCCCTGCTCGTCGGCGATTCGCCGCAAGCCGGCCAAAAAGCCCTCCGGCGGAATGTTCACGCCCCCTTCGCCCTGCACCGGTTCGATCATGATCGCGGCCGTCTCGTCGTCGACCAGACGGGCCACGGCCTCCAGATCGCCGAACGGCGCGTAGACAAATCCAGCCATCAGCGGGCCCAAGCCCTCGTGATACTTGGGCTGAGCGGTGGCGGCGGTGGCGCCCAAGGTGCGGCCGTGAAAGCCGCCTTCGAAGGTGATGATTTTGTACCGCTGTTTGGGCGAATGCAGCCGCACCAGTTTAATGGCGGCCTCGTTGGCCTCGGTGCCTGAATTGCAGAAAAAGGCCTGGCCGCCGAAGCTCCGCTCCGAAAGCGCCTTGGCCCATCGACCTTGAGCTTCGGTGTACCAGGTGTTGGGCACGTGGATGAGCGCGGCGATCTGCTCTTGCACCGCCTTGACTACCGGCTCGGGACAATGCCCGAGCAGATTGCAGCCCCAACCCGGGAAGAAATCCAGATAGCGGTTGCCTTCGGTATCCCACACGTACGAACCCTCGCCGCGCGCCAGGGCGATCGGGTAGCGCCGATAGTTGGGCACCACGTAGCGCCCGAATAGTTCGATAATCTCGCTGGAGTTCATGGTTGCCTCGGCAGTAGCCATGGAAGGTTCTCCTGATTTGGTCCGCGCCTCACCTGGGCGGGTCAACGCGATCCCCTGTAGACAAGGTGCCGCGTCGCCGGGTTCAGCCTACCCGTGCGTCGCTGCCAGCGGAAGCGCCCGCTACGGATCTTTGACGATTTCGGTCCCAACCCCTTTGTTCGTATAAATCTCCAAGAGCAGGCCGTGACGCTCGCGGCCGTCGATGATGTGGATTTTGCGGATTCCCTTGCCGAGCGTCTCCAGGCAGGCCTCGACCTTGGGGATCATGCCCGTTTCGATCGCCCCGTCGCGAATCATCGCCCGGGCCTGGCTGGCGGTGAGCGAATTGACCAACGAAGTTGGATCGTCCTTGCGCTGCCGGACGCCATTGACATCGCTCATGAAAATCAGCTTTTCTGCGCCCATGGCCTGTGCCACGGCGGTGGCGGCCGTGTCGGCGTTCACGTTGAGTTTTTCGCCCGTTTTTTCCTGCAAACACATCGAAGGAATCACCGGCACGGTCCCGGCGTAACACAAATTGCTGATCGTGCTGCGATCGACCCGCGTAACATCGCCGACCGCGCCCAGATCGATCGGATTGCCTTGCTCGTCCTCCAATTCCAATCGCTCGCCCCACAGCACATTGGTCGTGCGGAAGTTGAGCGGGACCGCGCGCCCGCCAAACTCCTCGATTCGTTGGGCAATCTGTTCGTTGGTTTCGTAGGCCAGCACGCGCTCGACGATTTCGCAGGTGGCGACGTCGGTATAACGCCGGCCTTGAATGAATCGGGTTGTCAGGCCGGCAGTATCCATGGCCCGGTTGATCGCGGCGCCGCCTCCGTGGACGACCACCGGCCGCATCCCCACGGTTTCCATGAAGACGATGTCAATCAGCAGATGCCGCATGGCATCCACGTCGTCCATCAGGCTGCCGCCCAGTTTGATCACGGTTACTTTGTCGCGGAACTGGCGGATCCAGCCCAGCGCTTCGATCAAAACCGCCGCTTTTTCGGTGGGGGTCAGCAACTCGAGTGCTCCGCTCTCCACGCTCGGGAGTGCCGTACGGACAGCCGGTAAGGAACTCGAACAAAACGCCTCGCAGATGGAGATCGTCCCATTTTGCTCTGACGACTCCGCAATACTGGGAGGGTCCCCGGCGATTTTGTTAGAGCCGCTAAATAGCATTTCCCCGGGAATGTCCAGGGGAAAACGACTCATTGTAAAACACCCCCGGGCACTGTCAACGTAAAGCGCACGCTCTTTGGGGGGAGCCCTCGCGGCGAGGGAAAACTGGAGAGCCCCCTGGAACATGGCGAACTAACTTGCGAAGATGGTTGTTTTCCCCCGAACCAAGGGCCCGCGTACTTTGACTATCACCCTGGCGGTCGTCATGGCGGCCGGCAAGGGCACCCGCATGAAGTCGGAACTGCCCAAAGTGCTCGTGCCGGTGCGTGGGCGACCCATGATCGACTACGTTTTGGATGCCCTCGAGGCGGCCGGCGTCGACCGCTCGATCGTCGTGGTGGGCTATCGCGCCAACAACGTGCGACAGGCGCTTGTCGGCCGTCGCAACATCGTGTTTGCCCTGCAAGCCGAGCAGCGCGGCACCGGCCACGCCGTGATGAGCTGCCGCGATTACCTGGCGAATCACGACGGGCCGGTGCTGGTCGTGGCCGGCGACTCGCCGATGATGCAGTGCGACTCGATTCGCAAACTGTTTGCCGAATTCCAGCGATCGCGCCCGGCCTGCCTGCTGGGCACCGCGACCAAGGCGGATCCCCACGGCCTGGGCCGGATCGTGCGTGACGCGGCCGGCCGATTCAGCAGTATTGTCGAGGAAAAGGACGCCACGCCCGAGCAAAAGAAAATCCAAGAGGTCAATCTCAGTTGCTACCTGTTCAATTGCCACGACCTGCTCGCGGCTCTGGACCAAATTCGCGACGATAACTCCCAGGGCGAGTACTACCTGACCGACTGTCCGGGAGCGCTGCTGGCGGACGGAAAAGATGTCAGGGCCTTGAATGTCTTGATGCCGTGCGAAGCCCTCAGCATAAATAGCATGGAAGAGTTGGCCATCGTGGCCCAGACAATGCAAGAAATGGCCACCAACCGCGGACACTAGTTGGAAACCCCAGCCGACCTCTTACGCGAGCTCTCAAGGCGATGAATGACCTGAAGATTTTTAGTGGCCGGGCCAACCGCGACCTCGCGCGGAAAATATGCGACTATTTGGGCCTGCCGATGGGCGGCATCACGATCGGCAACTTCCCCGATAGTGAAATCAGTTGCAAAGTCGACGAGGATATCCGCGGCCGCGACGTGTTTCTCGTACAGCCGACCTGCCCACCGGTAAACGAGAACCTGATGGAACTGTTGATCATGATCGAGAGTTGCAAGCGGGCCAGCGCCGAACGGATCACCGCCGTGGTGCCCTACTACGGCTACGCCCGCCAAGACCGCAAGGATGAAGGCCGCGTGCCGATCACGGCCAAACTGGTCGCCAACATTATCACCAGGGCCGGAGCGGATCGCGTGCTGGCGATGGATCTGCATGCCGCCCAGATCCAAGGCTTTTTCGACGTGCCGGTCGATCATCTCTACGCGGCGCCCGTGCTCAACGAGTATTTTCTCGAAATGAATCTCGATCCGAAGGACGTCGTCGTCGTCAGCCCGGACGAAGGGAGCATCAAGCGGGCGTTGGGGCATGCCGAGCGCCTGGGCGGCAATCTGGCCATCGTCGATAAGCGCCGCGCCGACGCCGAACACACGAAGCAAGAAAACATCATCGGCGCATCGGTCAACGGTAAAATCGCCTTGATGTTCGACGACATGATCAGCACGGCCGGCTCGATTTGCGGTGCTGCGCAAGTAATTCACGACCGCGGCGCCAAGCAGATTCACGTGGCGGCCACGCACGGCGTATTGTGCGGACCGGCAATCGAACGGCTCAAGAAATCACCGGTTTACGAGGTGATTATCACCGACACGATCCCGCTGCGGCCCGAGCAAATGATCCCCAAGATCAAAGTGCTCAGCGTGGCCCCCCTGCTAGGGGAAGCCATCAAGCGCATTCACCGCAACGAATCGGTGAGCCGATTGTTTGACTAAACGCGGCTGGGCGGTGGGTTTAGAATTCTCGATCCGGTGGGCTTGAAAGATTGCGATTTTCGGCGACAATAGTTCGTTTGCCTCCTCGCCGAAACGATCGCGGCGGCCCCCGGGGTAGGGGTGCGTCGAGTTGGCGGACGACAGAATCCTCGGCCCTGGTTGAAACCTAACGCGGTATCATGCCGCTGTTTATAACTCTATATCAGATTACGATTGAGGTCGGTCGATGGCGGAAAACTTGAACGTCAACGTTCGTGAGTCACGCGGCAAGCGAGAGGCCCGCCGGTTGCGCCGCTCCGGCAGCATTCCCGCGATTCTCTATGGCCACGGCGAGGCCAATTGCAGCCTGACTGTGGCCTCCGACGCGATGTCGTCGATCATTCGTCACGGCGGGCGCGTCGTGGACCTCAATGGGGCGGTGAACGAAAAGGCCTTCATCCGCGACTTGCAGTGGGACGTCTACGGCACCGAAGTGCTGCACGTCGACTTCGCGCGGGTTTCGGAGCACGAGCGGATCGAAGTCAAAGTGGCCGTGGAATTGCGCGGTCATGCCGCGGGAATCAAGGACGGCGGTGTCGTCGAGCACTTCGTCCATGAAGTCGAAATCGAGTGCGAAGCGCTGTCGATTCCCGAAAAGCTGGAACTGAACGTCAACGACCTCAAAATTGGCGATCAAATGACGGCCGCCGACCTGCGCTTGCCGCCGGGCATAAACTTGATTTCCGATCCCGAAGCGGTGCTCGTGCATTGCGTCGCGGCCCGCGTCGAAGAAGAGGTGGCCGCGCCGGCCGCTGGCGCCGTCGAGCCGGAAGTGATTGGCCGCACGGCCGAGGATGAAGAGGCCGAGGAGTAACGTCGCGATTGCGTGTCCCGGTATTCCAAGGCGAGGGGTGAGTTTTCTGGCCGGCCACGTTCGAATTCTCCAGCGGACCGGTTTGAGTTTTGTGGCGGGCTGGGAAGTTTGCATGGTCCATGAAACTCGTCGTTGGCTTGGGAAATCCGGGACGTAAATATGAACGGACCCGGCATAACGTCGGATTTTTGGTCCTGGCCGAACTGGCCCGAAAGTACGGCCAGGCCAAACCAAAGCAGGCGTTTGCCGGACAAATTATCGAAGCAAAATTGGACTCGGAAAAAGCCCTGCTGCTCTGTCCGCATACGCTGATGAATTTGAGCGGCGGAAGCGTGCTTGCGGCCCGAGATTTTTATAAAATAAGCAACGAGGACCTGCTGATCGTCAGCGACGACTTGAATCTGCCCTTGGCCAAGCTGCGATTTCGCGCCAGCGGCTCGTCGGGAGGACAAAAAGGGTTGGAAGACATCATTCGCCGTCTGGGCACCGATCAAATCCCCCGATTGCGAATCGGCATCGGCAGTCCCTCGGCGGGGCGCGAGGCCACTGACTTTGTACTGGGCAAGTTCACGAAAGCCGAACAGGGCGAGGTCGAAGAAGCAATCTGGCGCGCCGCCGATGCCATTTTGGTCTGGGCCCGTGAAGGGCTGGCGGTCTCGATGAACCGATACAATTAGGATCCTAGCGAGGAGTGATTGTTGTGGCTGTTAACGTCTATGAAGGGATGTTCATTCTGGATTCGAACCGCTACGCCCGCGATCAGGTGGGCGTGTCGGGCCAGATTCCCGAAATGATTCAAAAACTGGGCGGCGAAATACTGGCCAGCCGCTTGTGGGAAGAGCGCCGTTTGGCCTACGCAATCGACGGCCATCGCAAGGGGACCTATTGGCTCACCTACTTCAAGCTGGACAGCGAACATTTGAAGGCCCTGAACCGGCAATGCCAACTGAGCGAAAGCATTTTGCGGACCCTGTTCCTGAAGGTCGAGCCACGGATTGTCGACGTGCTGGTAAGCCATGCCTTGGCGGGCCCGGCCGCGATGCGCCGCGCGCCTGAGCCGGCTGCCGCCGCGATCCGAGTTCCGATCGAAGAAATCGCAGCGATTATCGAGGAAGAGTAAATACCAAACACTAACCCGAAGCGCAAACGAGGGCCCTGCGGTATCTTCGCTTGCGCGTCGGGTCAGCAGGACGATGGCCCGTGCGGTAGGGCTGTTCGGCTAGAAGGAGCGGATGATGGCCAGTTACAATCGAGTGATTCTGGTTGGCAATCTCACGCGCGATCCCGAGCTGCGCTATATTCCTAGTGGCACCGCGGTGACCGAAATTGGCCTGGCAATCAACGATCGACGCAAGGGCGCCAACGGCGAGTGGATCGAAGAAACGACCTTCGTCGAGGTGACGCTCTGGGCTCGCACGGCCGAGATCGCCAGCGAATATTTGAACAAGGGCTCCAACGTGCTCATCGAGGGCCGCTTGAAGCTCGACACGTGGGAAAAAGACGGCAAGAAAAACTCCAAGCTGCGCGTGGTCGGAGAACGGATGCAAATGCTCGGTTCGCGTAGCGGAGGAAGTGGAGGCGGCGGGGGCGGGCGCGCCGGGGCTGCCAAAGGCGAATCGAGCTTTGGGTCGGCTCCCGACGAAGCGGAAGCCCCGCCGGTCGACGATGATATTCCGTTCTAAGAGGTTCCGTTGGGCAATATTCCCGGTTGCGAGCGGACAGTAAACAAACACGACAAAGCGGTATTTTTGGATCTTCGAGGAATTTGCCCATGGCGAGCACGAACACCAACAAAAAATACACCCGCAACAAGCGGCTTCCGCGCGGCAAGCACAACGGCGTCGAGTTGCTGTTGATTCAAACCGTCGACCACGTCGGCGCGCAAGGCGAAGTCGTCGAGGTTAAGCGCGGCTACGCGATGAACTATTTGCTGCCGCAGGGCCTGGCCACGATCGCCACCGACCATCACAAGCGGATGGTCGACAAGCACAAGGCGCGATTGCAAGAGATCCAGAACGCCCGGATGGCGGGACTTCGCGATTTGGCGCAAGAGCTCAGCCGACAGAGCGTCACGATCGAGGCCAACGCCAACGACGAAGGACACCTGTACGGTTCGGTGGGCGCCCCGGAAATCGTGGCCGCGCTGAAGCGCAACGAAATCACGATCACCGCCGATCAGGTCCGCCTCAAGGGCCCGCTCAAGGAACTCGGCTTGTACACGGTCAACATCCACTTGGGCCACGATATCGAAGGCGAATTGAAGGTCTGGGTCGTGCCGACGGTGACCGAAGACGTCCCCGAGAAGAAATAGCCCGCGGTTTCACGAACGCGTAAAACCATAAAGGCACAAAGAAGGCAAGACAAAGAGATGGGCGGTCGCTGGCGCTCTTCTCTTTCCATTCTTCGTGCTCTTCGTGGTATGAAGCCTG
>JACQFF010000271.1 GCA_016200205.1 Planctomycetia bacterium | reverse complement strand
TCGCGACCAAAAGCACGTAGACTCCTGCATCGCCGGGTTGGCCGACGGCACGATCGACGTGATTTGCACTGATCATGCTCCGCATGCGCTGGAAAAGAAGATGCGCGAGCTCGATCAAGCGCCCTTCGGCATTGTGGGCCTCGAAACCGCGCTCGGACTGGTCATCACGCGGCTGGTGGAACCGGGCCACCTCGATTGGTCCAAGGCGCTACAGAAGATGACGATCAACCCGGCGCGGATCTTGGGGATCGACAAAGGCACGCTCGCCATCGGGGCCGACGCCGATATCACCGTCATCGACCCGCTCGTGCACTGGACGGTCGACCCGGCCAAATTCCGCTCCAAGAGCGCCAACACGCCGTTTACGGGTTGGAAACTGCAAGGCCGAGCGGACGCGGTGATTGTCGGCGGCCGCATCAAGTACCAGGTTTCGGCCGCGGTGGATCACAAAAGCCGGCGCCCCGCGCGGGCTCGGTAGGGGCTCATGTCTCTCGTTATCGACGGCTACAACCTCTTGCACGCCAGCGGCATTCTGGGTCATGGCGTGGGGCCGGGCGGCTTGGAGCGTTCGCGCGTCGCGCTGCTCAATTTCTTGGCCGAATCGCTCGACGAGCACGAACTGCCGCAGACGACCGTCGTATTCGACGCCCGCGAGGCCCCGCCTGGTTTGCCGCGAGTGATCCGGCACCGTGGCATGACCGTCCGATTCGCCGACCCGGCCTCGGACGCCGACCAGGTGATCGAAGACCTCATTCGCGCCGATTCGTCTCCCCGCCGCCTCGTCGTCGTTTCGAGCGATCACCGCTTGCATCGCGCGGCGCGGCGGCGGCGGGCCAAAGCCATCGATAGCGACCAATGGTATGCGGAGATTTTGCGGCAGCGCATTGCGCGGGCAGCTCGCAAGAGCCCGGACACGAAGCCAGGTGGCACGCCCTCGGAAAGTGAAGTGCGGTTTTGGCTGCGGCAATTTGGATTGGAAGAGCCGCCGGCGTGCGATCGTCCACCAGCGGGTGGCTAGTTCCGCGTGTCATGCAGCAACTTGCGAAACCCGCCCCTGTAACACTCCTTTCTTTTTCCCGCTTGTACTGTGTAGAGGCGGACGTGCGTCCGCCAGAGAAATGTTCCGCAAACTCCCCAAGGGGAAAGGACTGGTGCACGATGAAACGTTTCAGAACTCTATTGACGGCGACGGTTTTCGCTACGGTTGCCCTGCAAGCGGCAGGCGCTTTTGCTGGCGGACACAGCAATCACAACGGCAATTTGACGCGCAAAAACGGCGTTTCGGCCTCGCGGCAGATCGCTCCGCCAAAGCGTGCGATTCACCACCCGATTGATTTCCCCACTGCCAAACCGAAGGGTTTGGCTGGGCTCGGTCGGCCGGCAAAGGGCGGCCAACTCGGCAATCCGAACGGCAGCAAGGGGCAGACCATCGCGGCCGACGGCCCTGATATTGGGGGCTGGGATACGCTGCATGATATCGTAGGGGCTATCTTTTCCGCTATCGACCCGGAGCAGATGGCGCAGTGGGGATTGCCAACTGGGGATTAGAAAGGAAAGGCTCATCTTAGCCCCTATCAACCCGCTGGAGATGGCGCAGCAGATGCTCAACGACAAGCAGAAGCCGAAGTCAGCCGCCCCCGCGGCCTTGCTGTTGAACCTTGAACGAGAGCCGGCATCGGCGACGATGCCGGCTCTTACTAGTGCGTGCGTCAGGCATGGCGCGCAGCGTCGTGACCTGACGCTGCGGCTCACAAGCACCGCAATTCGTCACGCCCCCGAGGCCATGGCTTTGTCCGCGATATCCTTGCGGCACCAGGCGCCTTTCCAGCGAATGCATTTGACGGCCGTGTAGGCCTGCAGTTTGGCGTTGGGAATCGTCGAGCCGAGCGCCGTCACCGCCAACACGCGTCCGCCGTTGGTAATCACCTGGCCATCGACGGTCGCCGTGCCGGAATGAAAGACTTTGACGTCGGGTACCTTGCCGGCTTCGTCGAGTCCGCGGATCGGAAAACCGCGCTCGTAGCTGCCCGGGTAGCCTTCGCTGGCCATCACCACGCACACGGCCGGACGCGGATCCCAGCGCAACGGCTCGAGTCGGTCGAGCCGTCCATCGACCGTGGCCTCGAACAAGTCGACCAGGTCGCTTTGCAACCGCATCAAAATCGGCTGGCATTCGGGATCGCCAAAGCGGACGTTGTATTCGAGCACCTTGGGACCCTGATTGGTCATCATCAATCCGGCGTAGAGCACGCCCCTGAAAGGCCGCCGGCCACGCTTCATCGCATGAACCGTGGGCACGAGCACTTGCTCTTCGATCAAGTGCAGCGTGTCTTCGCCAATCAAGGGCGCGGGACAATAGGCGCCCATGCCGCCGGTGTTCGGGCCGGTATCGCCGTCGTAGGCGCGTTTGTGATCCTGGGCTGGAGGCAACGTGACGATGGTGCGGCCATCGGTAAGGGCCAGCACGCTGGCCTCTTGGCCGTCGAGCCGCTCTTCGATCACGATCTGGTTGCCGGCATCGCCAAATTCCTTATTGCGGCCGATGCGTTTGACCGCTTCGATCGCCTCGGCCCGCGTGGCACAGACAAACACGCCTTTGCCCGAGGCCAATCCGTCGGCCTTGACGACCACCGGCACGTCCTCGCGATCCTTCAGATAGGTGGTGGCATGATCGGCATTGCGAAAGACCTGGTAATCGGACGTGGGCACGTCGGCATGGCGCAGCAGGTTTTTGCAAAAGACCTTGCTGCCTTCCAACTCGGCCGCCGATTGGCGTGGACCAAAAATGCGCAGCTTGGCTTCGCCGAACGCATCGACAATGCCCTTTGCCAGCGGCAGCTCGGGCCCCACGATGGTGAGCTGGACGTCGTTTTGCTGGGCAAACTTGATCAACCGCGCAAAATCCGTCGGCGAAATGTCGACGTTCTCGGCCTCAGACGCCGTGCCGGCGTTGCCAGGAGCGACAAATACCCGCTCGACGCGTGAGCTTTGCGAGATCTTCCAGGCCAGCGCGTGTTCGCGCCCGCCGTTGCCAATCACCAGCACGTTCATCGACACACTTTCGCTCGCGACGGTTTTTGAGTACGCAATCCGCCGTCAATTCTATCCGGCGGCGCACGAGATTCTAGCGTGGCTCCCATCAAACCAGGTCGGTCGGGCCATTCATCAATACAAGCGCGGATTCACTCGCCCTTGAACGCGCAGCGGCAGGCCTTGGATGCGCAGGAATCCTTCGGCGTCGGTCTGGTTATAGCTGCCACCCCCCTCCATGCTGGCGATGCCCTCGTCGTACAGACTGCCAGGGCTCTGGCGGCTGTTGACCATGATGTTGCCTTTGTACAGATTCAGACTCACCTCGCCGGTGACGTTCTTCTGGGCGTCGCGAATGAACGCCAGCAGCGCATCCATTTTGGCCGTGTACCAGAATCCGTAGTACACCATCTCGGCTACTTCGGGCGCCAGCCGATCGCGCAGGTGCACCAAATCGCGATCCATGGTAATTTGTTCAATCAATTGGTGGGCCGCATAGAGCACGGTCATGCCGGGCGCTTCGTAGACGCCGCGGCTCTTCATTCCGACAAAGCGGTTTTCGACCATGTCGATCCGCCCAATGCCGTTGCGGCCGCCGATTGCGTTCAATTGCCGCACGACCTCCAGCGCGCCCAGCGCGCAACCGTTGATGCTCACCGGCACTCCGGCCGAAAAGCCGATCGCAAGCTTTTCAATTTTGTCGGGTGCTTGTTGCGGCGAAACGGTCATGCCGAAGTCGACCAGCTCCACGCCGTTGACCGAGAGGTCCTCCAGCTTGCCGGCTTCATAACTGATGTGCAGGCAATTCTCGTCCGAGCTATACGGTTTGGCGACGGAGGCTTTGACGGGAATTCTCTTCTGCTGGCAGTAGGCGATCATCTCGCGCCGGCCGGGAAATTTGGCCCGGAACTTTTCCATCCGCCACGGCGCGATCAGTTTGACCGACGGGTTGAGAGCCTCGGCGGCCAATTGGAAGCGGCACTGGTCATTGCCTTTGCCCGTCGCGCCGTGGGCATAGCCATCGGCGCCGACTTCGCGGGCCACCTGCAGGCAGACCTTCGAGATCAGCGGCCGCGCGATCGAGGTGCCCAGCAGGTAGATGCCTTCGTATTTGGCTTGCCACTGGAGCACCGGAAACGCAAAGTCGCGGCATAGTTCTTCGCGGGCGTCCACGACGCGGGCCGACTTGGCGCCGCACTGGTGAGCCTTGGCCAAGATCGCATCACGATCTTCGCACGGCTGACCTAGATCGACGTAAACCGCGTGTACGTCGTAGCCCTCGTCGTCGAGCCAGCCCAGGATCACCGAGGTATCCAATCCGCCCGAGTACGCTAACACACAACTTGGCATGGTTATCCATCCGCAATAACTGACAAAAAAGAATTGGACTCATTGTCATGCGATAGACCGATTCGGGCAAGTGCCGGTTCGCCTAACGCCACGTTTCCGATCCCAGAACCGTCTAGCGTGGTGGAGTATTTGGAGTTGAACCCAGGCGTGTGAACAGACTGCAAACGACCTTTCAGCACCGCCCTACGGCACCCGGTGCACGACGACCTGGTTGTGCGAACCGCCATTGAGCCCGATGCCGGCCACGAGCACGACGTGGTCGCCCGACTCGAGCGAGCCGTCGCGCAATCCCCAATTCGTCACCGCGTCGAGCATTTGCTGGCTGCTGAGCGTGGGCATGTCGCCCAGCGGAATCACGCCCCAGTAGAGACACATTTGTCGCAATGTTTGCGGCGAATCACTGATCCCGACCGTTTGAACGTAGGTTCGCTGTTTGGAGAGGGCCAGGGCCGTGGCCCCGGAATGGCTGGCGACCACCATCAACCGGGCATCGATTTCCGCGGCGATGTGTCCGGCGCCGTACACGACCGCGGAGGTGATCGGGTGCAGCCCTTCGGCCCGGAAATTTCCCGGCGGCTGGGGCACGTTGTCGTGAAATAATTCTTCGGCGGCCAATGCCACCTGGTTCATCATTTCCACCGCTTCGCGCGGAAACTGCCCGATAGCCGTTTCGCCGGAAAGCATGCAGGCGTCGCCGCCGTCGAGAATTGCGTTGGCCACGTCGGTCACCTCGGCCCGCGTCGGACGGCGCGAATGCTGCATGCTGTCGAGCATTTGCGTGGCGATGATCACCGGCTTCTGATGTTCGTGGCACGTGGCCACGATTCGTTTTTGCACCACGGGCATTTGCGCCACGTTGATTTCCACGCCCAAGTCGCCACGGGCCACCATGATGCCATCCGCCTCCGAGATGATCCCTTCCAGGTGATCGAGGGCTTCTTGCTTTTCGATTTTGGCAATCACCCGGGCTGATGAGCCGGCATCGCGGAGCAGGTTTTTCAATTCGCGCACGTCCCGCGGCGCGCGGACAAAGCTCAAGCCCACGAAATCGATTTCGTTCTCGGCGGCCCAGATGGCGTTTTTTCGATCGATCTCGTCCATAGCCGGAGCGCTCAGATGGACGCCGGGAAGATTCAAGCCTTGGCGGCTGCGAACGAGACCGGGCTGCACGACTCGGCAGCGGACATAATCTTTTTTCTTTTCTAAAACCACCATGCTCACCGTGCCATCGGCCAGCATCACCGTGTCGCCAACTTTGAGTTCGTCGATCAAGGGCTCGTACGTCGTCGCCAGGTCGTCCGGCTGCCTGGCTTCGGTTCCCCGCACGAAACGGAATTCCGCGCCGGCGACGCATTCGATCATTCCGCCTGGCAACTCGCCGAGCCGGATTTTGGGCCCCGCCAAATCGACCAGCACCGCGATCGGCTGCCGCAAGTCGGCGCTCGTCTGCCGAATGGCCCAGAGCGTCTGAGCGTGTTCGGCCAAGCTGCCGTGTGCCATATTGAGTCGAAACAAGTCGGCTCCCGCGTGAACGAGCCCAGCCAATTGTTCCGGTTTCTGGCAAGCCGGGCCCACGGTGGCGATGATTTTCGTGCGGGCTCGCTGCTGTGATCGCGGACGAGTTTCCATCAGTAGTACTTCAGTTCAATAAGGTTGCCCAAAACTCAAATCCCGCGGACACGATTGGCCCAGCCTACTGGAAGCGATAAGATTTGGCCAGCAGCGCAATCGTCTCTCGCGAAATAGCACGGGTTTCAGATAAAATGATCTCCCTGAGTGATTCGGAGTCTCCGCACGGCGATCCCGCGGCCGCCGAAACACCGATCAAAGCGCCGCGTGGCGCGCGACCACGGCGAGCGCTTGCCTTCATGCTGGGGATGGTCGCGGCGCTCGGCGTCACGGCGGTTATTTTTTTCTTCGCCATGCGATCCAACGCCCCGCGTTTGACTCGCGCCGATTACGACGCGGCGGTCGCGCGCTGGGAAAAAAACGGGCCGGCCGACTACGATCTCGATTTAGAGCTCCAGGGCAATCGGCCCGGCAACATTCATGTCGAGGTCCGCCACGGCAAAGTGGTGCACATGATCCGCGACGGCGTCGAGCCGCGCCAACAACGGACGTGGGATTACTGGTCGGTGCCGGGCCAATTGGATACGATCGGCCAAGACTTGGATTTGGCCGATAACCCGACGATTCCATTCCACGTCGCCGATGGCTCGCAAGTCGTGATGTGGGCCGAGTTCGATCCCCAATTAGGCTATCCGCATCAGTATCATCGAGTTGTGTTGGGAGCCGCGTTTGAGGTCCATTGGACGGTCACGCGATTTCGGGCACTGGGCGGGAAAAAATGAGCGTCCCTTGCTAGCGTGCGCCGCTTGCTAAGGGTACACTTTTTCCCAAAGGCCGCCGGGCGTTCCCTCTCTTGGCGGTACTTCCGACTACTCCAAAAACATCTGCGCGCCCTCGCGCAGTTCGTGTGTTTACCCGCCTGAAAAAGTTTCTGTTGAAGCGGCAAGGAACTTCTCGATGAAAAACCAACTCACGCGACGCCAGTTTGTGCAAACCTCCGCCGGGCTCGCGGCCTTGGCCAGTAA
Source organism: Planctomycetia bacterium (assembly GCA_016200205.1). Taxonomy (GTDB): domain Bacteria; phylum Planctomycetota; class Planctomycetia; order Pirellulales; family PALSA-1355; genus PALSA-1355. The sequence goes on along the minus strand of JACQFF010000271.1, from coordinate 8,515 downwards.
CCCCTACTGGATGACCAGCCGCTCGCAAGCCGAGGAATCGAAAAACGAGCGCCCCTTGATCGGGGCCATCGGCCTGGGCGGGCAAGGAACCGGCGATGCGAGCCGGGCCAGCAAGTACGGCGATATCGTGGCCGTCTGCGATGTGCAGCGGCAACACGCCGAGCGGGCCAAGGAAAAGTTCGGCGGCAAGGCTGAGGTCTTCGAAGATTACCGCAAGTTGCTCGATCGAAAAGACATCGAAGCGGTCACCATCGGCACGCCCGATCACTGGCACACCGAAATCGCGCTGGCGGCTTTGGACGCGGGCAAGCACGTGTATTGCGAAAAGCCCCTGACGCTCACGATCGACGAAGGAAAGCAGTTGGTCGCGATGGTCAAGAAGACCCGCAAAGTAATGCAGGTCGGCACTCAGCAGCGCGGCGATCAGTTCAAGCTGTTCGGTCGCGCCGTGGCCACCGTCCGCAGCGGCCAGTTGGGAAAGATCAAGAAAGTCACAGTACAGTTGCCGCTCTCGACCGAACAAGGCGGGCCGTTCGCCGCCCAGCCGGTGCCCGACGGGCTCAACTGGGATTTCTGGCTCGGCCAGGCTCCAGAGGTCGACTACTGCCCCGAGCGGAGTCATTTCCGCTTCCGCTGGTGGTACGAGTACTCCGGCGGAATCGCCACCGACTGGGGCGCGCACCACATGGACGTGGCCCATTGGGCGCTCGACGTGGAAACGTCAGGCCCGCTAACGATCGACGGCACCGCGACTAAGCTGCCCGAGATTGCCGACGGGTTCAATACGCCCAAATTCGTGACCGTCGATTACTTGTACCCCGGCGACGTTCACCTGCAAATGCACGCCCGGCCGCCCGGCGACGAAGGCGTGCTGTTCGAGGGCGAAAAAGGCCGCATGTTCGTCAATCGGGGCCGCATCACCGGCAAGCCGATCGAGGAGCAAGATGCCGATCCCAAGCTGAAGGAGTCGATCATGGCCGCCGTCGAACTGCTCTACAAAGGCAACACGGCCAAGATGGGCGACCACATGGGCAATTTCTTCGAGGCCTGGAAATTCGGCAAATGGCCCATTTCCGATGTCGTCAGCCAGCATCGTTCGGTGAGCGCCTGCCACTTGGGCAATCTCTCGATCCGACTGAAACGGAAGCTCACCTGGGACGCCGCCAAGGAAGAATTCGTCGGCGACAGCGAAGCCAACAGCATGCTCAAACGGGCCCAGCGCGATCCCTACAAAATCCGTAGCGTCGGCTGACCGCCGTGCGATATAACAACCCCGGGTCACGCGCATTCGCGGTCCGGGTTTTTTATTGTTTTCGATGGTGTGAGTGGACATGAGCACCTGGCAAGGCAAAGTCGCGCTCGTCACCGGTGGCTCCGGCGGATTGGGGCGAGCCATTGCCGCCGAGTTCGTGAAGCGCGGTGCCCAGGTGGTGATTGCGGCGCGAGGAGCGGAAAAACTCGAGGCGGTCGCCGACGAGCTGCGGCGCGGCGGCGCAGAGGTGGTGGCCGTGCCAGCCGATATCACGCGTCAGGAAGACGTCGACGCGCTCGTGGCCAAAACGGTCGATCGCTTCGGCCGGCTCGACGTGCTGGTCAACAACGCCGGACGTTCGGCCCGCGGTGAAGCGATCGCGACCAGCGCCGAGGAATTCGCCGAGTTGATGAATTTGAATCTGATTGCGCTGGTGCGCTGCACGCGCGCGGCCATGCCGCAGTTGCTGGCGAACCGGGGACACCTGGTCAACATCGGCTCGCTGGCCGGCAAGACCGCGGCGCGCTACATGGGCGCGTATTCGGCAACCAAATTTGCGGTCAGCGCCTATTCGCAACAGTTAAGGCTCGAGCTTGGCCCGCAAGGTTTACACGTGCTGCTGGTCTCGCCCGGTCCGATTGCCCGCGACGAGCCGCGCGCCTATTCGGCAGAAAAGTTGGCATCGTTGCCGCCCAGCGCACGCAAGCCGGGTGGTGGAGCGAAGGTGGGCCTGCTCCGCGCTGACAAGCTGGCCGAACAGATTCTCAATGCCTGCGAGCGGCGGAAGCCCGAGCTCGTCGCACCGGGCCGAGCGCGGCTGGTGTTTGCAATAACGCAACTCTGGCCCACGCTGGGCGACTGGATCGTGCGCAAAATGAGTTAGTTCCGCTTCCGCCAAGCCCGTTCCGATCGGTGCCACTCGCGTCTCGCCCGCCAGTGTGCGAGCACAAGACACCAGCGCGATGCTGGTGGCACCGGAGAATAATTGCTTGTAGGCGTAATAGCTTGCGGCATGCTGTTTGTCATCGAACGAGGACAACTGGAAAATCGCGCTGGAGTGCATCTCCTGAGACGACGTCGAATCATTTTCGGTTTGCTGCTGGCGCAAATGGCCGAAGAGCACGAGGTCGCGTTGACCGACCCGGTGCAGAAGCTGTTGGGCGATTCGATCATGATGCCCAAGAGCGAGCGCGAAATCACCCTGGTCGATCTGGCGACGCACACCTCGGGCCTGCCCCGCATGCCGGGCAATTTCAATTACAAACTCGGCGGGTCCGTGACCGCCACGGTGTCGCGCGAGGGAGATCAATTGCTCGTGCAATTGCCTGGCCGGCCCAAGATCAGGTTCTATCCGGAATCGAAAGTGCGATTCTTCTGCCGCAAGGTCGAAGCGGCGGTCTCGTTCGAAGGCCACGAGGAGGGCAGAATCAAGCAACTCGTCATCCATCAAAACGGGAAGGATCTTCCGGCGCCGAAGACGAAATAAAAAAGTCCCCGGCCCGCTGGGGGTCGAGGACTTATGGCGAACAAACGCTTTTCAGCACGCTACGCCAATTCGGCTTAACAACTTCCGCAGCAAACCGGCGTGTTGTGGAACGACACGTAGCAGCAGCACCCGGAATGCAGGCACTGCGACAGGCAATCGCCACAGGCCTGAATGATTTCGCAGCATGCCTTGTCGCCGCTCTTACAGGTGACGCACACGCCGTCTTTGGTGCTTTCGCAGGTGCAAATTCCGCAGGCCAGGTTGCACTGGCAAATAGAGATGCCGTTGAGCGTGCAGCAACAACTGCACATGCCATCGGCCAGCATCTTGCAGAGGTTCTGCAAGGTGCCGCAAGAGACTTCGTCATCGCAGGAGCACTTGAGCTTCAAGCCCCCTTGGCACTTTTCGACCTTGATCGTACATCGCGGTACGACGCACCAGTTGCCGGTCCCCGGAGTTGAAGGAGCTGGTGCGCCAAAGCTTGAGGTTCCAAACCCCGTGGCCCCGATCGGGGCTCTTTCTAAAATCGCGCTGCTCATAGCAAAAATCCTTTCGCTGCGAGCCGAACACCGTGACCCCTCGGGTCGTCCTTGCTGCGGAAACGTTCCGTCCCAGGCGGCATTCAGCCCTTAGGTCGTGCGTTCCTCTGGTCATTGCCAGTCAGCTACGCGGTGTGCCGATGGTATAGCCTCCCGCCAATCGGGTCGGCACAAACGATCTGCTCCAGGCAAAAAATATAAGCTTGCATCGACCCGTTAGCAATTGCGGTCTGCGCAAAATCTGCCGGCCAATGCCCCACTAGGTTGGGCCACGGATGCAGATCGTTCGGGCTATTTTTTTCTGAATCTTCGGCTCAGTACCGGTCGCCTCTTGAAACTCTTGAAAATTGCCGATATAGATGATAATATTAGTAATCATTTCTGGGAAAAGCGCCTAGTCGACCCTAACGTCGCCAGTTTACGCGTACCATGTAAACGCGACGAATTGGGGCAAAACAAGCAAGACGCTAGCTGTACTTTGACGACATAAATTCTGAGGAGATTCATCGATCATGGCAGCTAACCGAATCCGCCGCGACTCGCCGCGCGCTCGCGCCGCTTCGACCGCCTCGATCGCTGCGGAAATGATCCCGCAGGGATTCGCGTTATGTCCTCCGCAACTGGCCGCGGCTAGTCCTTGGCAACAAGAAATCTACCGTCTGGCCTACCAACGGGCCCAAGCCGCCGCCCAAATCCCCCGCCACCACCGCCTGCTGTTTTCCGTGTGGAACTAAGGCAGGATCTTTTACGCGGGTTTTATACGCTTACCCGTCGGCCGATAGCCAATCACCGTTGAACGCCGCTGCCCGCGTTGCCCCCTCGCGCCGCTGATCCCCCCCTCGCAGTGCGCGGCGTAAATCTGGCCTCTTGCTCGGGTGCTTCGAATTTGCCACGATAGCTCGTCGATTCACCAGCCAGTTTCCACCGAGCGAGAAAGACAGACCATGGCCGCATTTCCCGAAATCGAAAAAATCCGTTTTGAGGGCCCCAAGAGCAAGAACATGCTCGCCTTCCACCATTACGACGAAAACGAGGTCGTGGAAGGCAAGCCAATGAAGGATCATTTCCGTTTCGCGGTCGCCTATTGGCATACGTTCCGCGGCACGGGGCTCGATCCCTTCGGGCCCGGCACGATGCAGCGGCCTTGGGAAGCCGCCGAAGACACGGTCGAGAATGCCAAAAACCGCGTTCGGGTCGCTTTCGAGTTCATGCAAAAGCTCGGCGTCCACTTCTACTGCTTCCACGATCGCGATGTCGCGCCTGAGGGCAAGACGCTGTCCGAAACGAACAAGAACCTCGACGCCGTCGTCAAAGTGCTCAAGGAAGAGCAACAGCGGACCGGCATCAAACTGTTGTGGGGCACGGCAAACCTGTTCAGCAATCCGCGCTACATACACGGCGCGGCCACGAGCCCAAACGCCGATGCGTTTGCCTTCGCCGCGGCGCAAGTCAAGAAAGCTTTGGAAGTGACCAAGGACCTGGGCGGATCGGGGTACACTTTCTGGGGTGGACGCGAAGGATATCAGAATTTGTGGAACACGGACATCAAGCGCGAATTCGACCATCTGGCGGCGTTCATGCACATGGCGGTCGATCATGCTAAGCAGATCGGCTTCAAAGGCCAGTTTTATTTCGAGCCCAAGCCGAAGGAGCCGACCAAGCACCAATACGACTACGATGTGGCTAACTGCATCAACTTCTTGCGGACTTACGGACTGACCGATCACGTCAAAATGAACATCGAGACCAATCACGCGACGTTGGCCGGCCACTCCATGCAACACGAGTTGGAATACGCCGGCAGCCAGGGCTTCTTGGGCTCGATCGACGCCAACACGGGCGACTTGCTCTTGGGCTGGGACACCGATCAGTTCCCGACCGATATCTATCTGACCACAACCTGCATGCTCTCGCTTTTGAAATACGGTGGGATCGCGCCGGGCGGAGTCAACTTCGACGCCAAGGTGCGTCGCGAAAGTTTCGAGCCGGTCGATCTGTTTTACGCCCATATCGGCGGCATGGACGCCTTCGCCCATGGGCTGAAAATCGCCGCCGCGATTCGAGCCGACGGCGTACTCGACAAAATGCTCAAGGACCGCTACAACTCGTGGGACAGCGGCATCGGCGCGCGCATCGACGCGGGCAAGGAGAACTTCGCCTCGCTCGAAAAATACATGCTCGAAAAAGGCGACGTCACGCCCAACAAGAGCGGCCGGCAAGAATTGCTCGAAAACATTATTAATACTTTTTTGTAGATCGCCGCGCGCTTTCTCGTGCAGATTTTCTGATACCAACCAGGCAGGGCAGTCGCCACGGGCTGCCCTGTTTCTTTGCAGCTAGCTCTGGCCGTGGTGCTCAATAGCCGAGCACCCCTTTCCGACGCGCATGGACTTGCGCGCTCGAGTCAGAGTCAGTTTCAGAATTCGTTAGAACTTCGTGTCGGTTCTTGTGCCACGGCACGTTCGTTGCAACGATACGGTCGCACTCGGCTGGAATCTCGTTCGGCCGGGTCGCTAGTATTCGATTTTCTGACACCCCAGGACAGTTCGACATGCAACGTGGATTTTTGATTGACATGGACGGCGTGCTCTATCGGGGCGGAGAGCTGATTCCGGGCGCCGCCGAATTCATCGGGCAGTTGCAGGACACCGACACCCCCTTCGTGTTCATGACGAACAACAGCCAACGAACGCGCCGCGACGTCGCCACGCGACTGCAACGAATGGGCATCGACGTCGACGAGCATCACGTTTTCACCTGCGCCATCGCCACGGCCCGTTTTCTGGCTCAGCAGCTTCCAAGCGGCACCGCCTACGTGATCGGCGAGGGCGGACTGTTGCAGGCCCTGCATGCCAATGGCTATTCGATCGTGGATCACGATCCCGATTACGTGGTGGTGGGCGAGGGCCGGGCGTTCTCGTTCGAAATGCTTGAAGTGGCCACCCGCATGATCCTCGCCGGCGCCAAGCTGATTGCCACGAATCTCGACCCCAACTGTCCCACGCAACACGGCATGCGACCGGGTTGTGGGGCGATCGTGGCCATGCTGGAAACGGCCACCGGCCTGAGAGCTTTCAGCGTCGGCAAACCCAGTCCCGTCATGCTCCGCGCGGCGCGCAAGGAACTGAGCCTAGCCACGGCCGAAACCACGATCATCGGCGACACGATGGAAACCGACATTCTGGGCGGCGTGCAAATGGGTTATCGCACCGTGCTGGTGTTGTCCGGCGGAACCCGCCGCGAGGATCTGGCCCGCTACGCCTACCGGCCCGACATCGTGGTGGATTCGATCGCCGACCTGTGCGGAATGGATCCCGCGGTGATCGGCGAGCCCAGCGTCCTCTGACAAAGGGGACGGGAGTCATTGTTTTGCGGCGTTGCCGAGATCCTTGAACGGTCGGCCCCTGGCGCGGAAGGTGTGCTCCAGATTCAATCGGCGCGCGATCCTCTGCTGCCAGGTCTCCGGTCCGAACGGTTGACCGCGGCGCGCGCTTTGCCGCAGCGCCGCGAGCTCCGCCTCGTTTTCGGCACGATTGACGTAGGCGTTCCAAGGGCGCGGCATGGCGATGGGCGGATCCGATAACAGCGCGCGTTGTTCGCGGTCGTCGGCCATTCGCCGCCACAAACTGCCCCACCGCCAGTGCTCGGCCCGCTCCACTATCCCAGCCCGCACAGGGTTCCGCTCGACGTATCGCATCACGGTCAAGAGGTGCTCATCCGAGGCGATCGGAAACGACTTGAAGCGGCCTTGATAGACGTGGCCCATCCCGGACGTCCCATGATGGGCGTGCCAACGCTGCGTGTGCGTCACGGTGAGCCAGCGAAAGAACTCTGAAATTTGCCGATCTTGCCCGGACTTTGGCCACACGACAAAGTGCCAATGATTCGACATCAGCGTGTACGCCAGGATCCGCAACGGCAGACGCTCCCAAGCCTCTTGCAGCACTGTCTCGAAGGCAGCAAAGTCCGCTTCCTTGCGGAACAACCGCAGGCGGCCGTTGGCCCGATTCAAAACGTGGTAGGCCAATCCCCCAACAATACTTCGCGCGCGACGTGGCATGCCCAACATGGTACCGCACGGTACCCTTCGAAACAATGACTCCCGTCCCCTGGACCCACACGGAAAGCCGCGAAAGCCGAAACCTGGCTGGAAGACCGGAGTGGACGGCCCGGTGATCCATTACATCAGGAACTATCCATTTTCCCGTGAAGACGCGAAGAAGAAGTATGCCGAGGCGGTCGCCGCTGGCATTCAGCAGTTAAGGGCATTTCCGCCGCAGAACGCCGACGACGATGTGACGGTCATCCGACTTGGCATCAAACGAAAGGAAACGAGAATAGAAATCCCCGAATTCTATGGTGAAGGCGAAGCAGACAATAACATCGGATCGGAGAACCACAAACGATTTTTGGCGATCGAGAAAATCCTCGGTGACTTCGACACGAATGCTTTAACAACAGAAAACTAGCGCGGCGGTATTGCTATCGTCGCGACGTGAGATACGATGCAGCCATTTCACAGGGAGGACCAGGACGATGAAACTCTTGCCCATTTCGATTGCTATATTCGCGCTCACTATGCCGATGCCGATTGCTTCAGCGACTCCGCCGACGAATGCGAGCGCCATCGCATGGAGACGCGTTTATGGCAAGACAGGCGGAGGTTCCGACTCCGTCCACATATTCTCGGACGGGGGTTCGCATATAGTCGTTCGACGTCCCAGAACATCGCGGAAACCAAATCCGGGCTGGAAAACGGGGATCGATGGGGCATATTCCGTGTACATCAAGGGCTATCCGTTTTCGATTCAGGAAGCCAAGACGAAGTACTCCGCGGCGATGGCCGCGGGCATCGACCAGCTGAAGTCGTTTCCCCCTCAGCACCCGGGTGGCGACGTCACCGCCGTCACAATCGGGATCCGCGGACAGGTAACCACTGTAGAAATCCCCGAATTCTATGGAAAAGGCAAGGAAAACAACAATATCGGCTCGGAGAATCATCAACGGTTTCTGGCCGTGAAGAAAATCGTGGACGACTTTGACACTGATGCTTTTCTTCTGGATTCCGAATAAGCCCAGTTCGGCATCCGGCGCGGCCGCAGCGACCAATTTCATCAACAATCAATCTGGAGCGCACCAATGACAAGTCGCACAAAACGGCGCCGGGGGCCGGTCTCATACTTCCGGTGCACGGGCGAGGCGCTCGAACCACGCCACCTCCTGGCGGTCACGGTCAAT
>JACQFF010000006.1 GCA_016200205.1 Planctomycetia bacterium | reverse complement strand
GGCTCGACGAGGCCGTCGCTTGCTTTCGCCGATCGATCGCGTGCGATCCGAATTACGCGACGTCCTGGAACCAGTTGGGCACGGCACTGGCTAGCCAGGGAAACGTCGACGAGGCGGCGGGAGCCTATCGCGAGGCATTGCGACTCGATCCGCTACTCGCGGCGGCCGAGAATAATCTTGGCGCCTTGTTTCAATCGCATTCGGAATGGGACGAAGCGATAGCGTGCTACCAGCGCGCGTTGGCTATACAGGGTGACTGCGCGGAAGCCCATTTCAATCTGGGCGTGATTTTTCAGAGCCAAGGCCAGATGGCGAGGGCGGTCGCGTCCTATCAGCATGCAATCCGCGCCAAACCCGAGTATGCTCCGGCCTACAACAACCTGGGCGCAGTATTCAAACGGCAGAACAAGCTGAGAGAAGCCGTCGAGTGTTACCAGCGGGCACTGGAATTCAGACCCAATTTCGCGGAAGTGCTAAACAACCTGGGCAACGTGTTCCAACTGCAAGGTCGCAACGCCGAGGCGATTGTTTGTTACGAACAGACGTTGCGGATCGAGCCCAACCATGCGCAAGCGCATTACAACCGATCGCGGATGCTGCTTGCGGCAGGAGATTTTTCGGCGGGCTGGCGCGAGTACGAATGGCGTCTCAAGTGTTCCGATCTCGATCGGCAGTCATTCGCCGAGCCGCGCTGGAATGGAGAACCTCTGGAGGGCCGGACACTTTTGGTGCATGCCGAACAAGGGTTGGGCGATGCGATTCAATTCATCCGCTATGTGCGGCTACTTACGCGCTGTGGCGGAAAGATCGTCGTCGAAGTTTCCAAGTCGCTATTTCCGCTGCTGCGGCAATCCGCAATTCCCGGTCTGGTCGCCAAGGGAACGCGGCTGGGCCAATTCGATTTGCAGGTGCCGATGATGAGCTTGCCGCTGGTTTGCGGCACGACGCTTTCGACTATCCCGGCCCGCGTGCCCTATTTGGCGGCCGATCCGCAACGGGTCGAATATTGGCGCGAAGCACTTAGCGCCAAAGCAGGCTTGCAAGTGGGGATTGCCTGGCAAGGCGGCACGACCTATCCGGGAGACCGCTTCCGTTCGATTCCGCTGGCCCAATTCGAACCTTTGGCGCGGGAAGGAATCGAGCTGATCAGCTTGCAGAAAGGACCGGGCGAAGAACAGTTGGCGGAACTGGCCGGTCAGTTTCGCGTACGAGAATTGAACAACCTGGACGAACAACATGGTCCCTTTGTGGACACGGCGGCCGTCATGCAGAATCTCGACCTTGTCATCACGTGCGACACGGCGATCGCGCATCTGGCCGGCGCGCTGGGCGTTAGCGTTTGGGTGGCTTTGCCTTTGTCGCCCGATTGGCGTTGGCTGTGCGAGCGAGAAGATAGCCCCTGGTATCCGACGATGCGACTGTTTCGGCAAACGACCTTTGACGATTGGGTGAGTGTTTTCCGACGAATGGCCGACGAATTGCGCCGGAAAGTCGACGCCACTGGCTGAAATCGCCAATCGCCCGTCTGGGCCGGTTGGGAAAGCTCTGTCGGGAATAGCATCATTCTTAGAGATAGCGGTCCTAGCGGACCGATGAATCGAACGATTGCGGACACGTAGCCACCGCGATTGGCCCTCCACCGCTAACCCGCCGGGCACCCCTCCTGTTACTTCGGCCAGGACGCGTTATGACGTTGCTCCGGAAAGAGGGCTTTTGCGCGGGTATCGTGTTGCTAGCACTGGGCATGGCCGGATGTCGCTCCACCGACCACTGCTGTCCGGCTCCCTACTCAGCCGCACCGACCAATCAAACGTCCGCCGGCGCGAACAACCCAGTGGACCGAGCGAGTAGTTCTGGCGCCTCGGGTACCGTTGCCGGCTTGCCCAGCATTTCAAGCAGCACGGGTGGACAAGCCGCCGGCAAGACCGGTCACTTGACCGCGGCGCGTCCGCTAGCGACTTCGCCCTTGGAGTCCGCCGAATCCAACCGTATGCGCACCGCGTCCTATCGTTTGCCCGCTCCGGCTCCGTCCGACGCGTCACTCGCTTCCGACGCGCTGTTTGCCGGCCAGGCCGAGCTGTCGCTCGCGCAGTTGGTCGAACAAGTGCAAAACCGCAACCCATCGCTACAAGCAATGGCGTATGCCTGGCGAGCGGCGGCACAGCGTTATCCGCAGGCCGTGTCGCTGGACGACCCAATGTTTATGACCATGATGGCTCCGGCCTCGTTTGGCTCGAGCCGGGTCGAGTCTGCCTACGTCTTGCAAGGCTCTCAAAAGCTTCCCTGGTTCGGCAAGCGCCAAACACGCGGACAAGTAGCTCAAGCTGAAGCAGGTGCCGCATTCCAAGACGTGCAAGACACGCGATTGCAGATTGTGCAAGTCACCCGACTTGCTTTTTATGATTACTATCTGGCCGAGCGGCAGTTGGAGATCAACGAACAAAACAGACAGTCGGCGCAGGAGTTCCGAGACACCGCTCAGGTGAAATATGAAAACAATCAGGTCGAGCAGCAAGACGTGATCCAGGCGGATGTTGAGCTAGCAGATATTCGGCGTCGCAAGATTGAGGTAGGGCGGACGCGACGTGTTGCCGTGGCGAGAATCAACGTCCTCTTGTTACGCACGCCCGATGATCCGTTGCCGCCGTCGCCCGAATCCCTTGCACCGGGGTTTGAGTTGCCGCCTGCGGACTCATTGCGCCAAACCGCAATGGCTCGGCGTCCTGACCTGGCGGCGCTGGCCGCACGTGTGCGATCCGAACAGGCTGCTGTCGATTTGGCGCTCAAGCAATACTATCCCGACGCGGAGGTCTTCGGCCGCTATGACTCCTTCTGGCAACCCGCCTCGACGCAGAGTGACTTGCGCGGGCAGGTCGGCGTCAATATGAACGTGCCGATCTACCGCCGTCGGCTTAATGCTGCCGTCAGCGAGTCTCAATTCCGACTCAGCCAGCGACGCGCCGAATATCAGCAGCGACTTGTGGAAATCCAGTATGAGGTACAAGCGGCCTATGAGCAGGTCGAGGAAGCCCGGCAAACGGTGGAACTTTACACGAATCAATATCTGCCGTTCGCGGAACAGAACCTCGCCCTGGCGCGAGCTAACTATGATGTTGGAAAGACTACTTATCTGAATCTCGTGATAGCTCAGCGCCAGCTTTTCGCGGTGCGCGAAACATACGAGCAAACGCTAACCGACTTTTACCGGCGCATCGCTGATATTGAGCGGGCGATCGGCGGCACGCTGAGCGAGCCCGGCCGGCCGGAAGATTTGCCGTTGCCGAGTGCCCAGTAGCGGCAACGCCGTGAGCCATCATCCACAGGCGCGGTTGGCAAACCTGCTGGGCTACCAGCTTGGAATCGGCTTCTGTTGGCCATCGGCGATCCACAGGAACTGGCCGTTGATCGCGCCCGACTTGTCGTCGAGGAGTTTCAGCACCAGGTCGACCGCTTTCTGCGGATCGTCGCCGCCGGATTGGCCGACTTGTTCGGCCCAGGCGCGATAGCCCTCCCCGACTGGGCCGGCCGTTTGCGATTCCTCGCGGATGGCGGCCCACATTTCGGTCTTCACTTCGCCGGGATGGATCACATTGGCCGTCACTCCGCTAGAGGCCAGTTCGGCCGCCAGATGCCGGGTGAACTGATTCAGCGCCACCTTGCTGGTGCCATAGGCGCTGTTGAGCGGACCGGGTGGATGCAGCGAGGCGGCGGAGCTGAAATTGACGATCCGGCCCCAGCGGTGTTCGAGCATGCCCTCCACAAAAGCCCGGCAGGTGAGATACGGCCCGATGGTATTGATGGCCAGCGTTTCGATCCAGCGCTCTGGATCGCTCTGGTGGACCAGTTGAATCGGCCCAAACACTCCGGCGGCGTTGATCAAAATCTGCGCGGTCCCTAATTCAGCTTGCACGCGCGTGTGCAGATCGTCGACTGCTTCCGGGCGCGAAACGTCGGCGGGAAACGCCATCGCAATCCCGCCGGCGGCTTTGATCGCGTGCGCCGTTTCGCGCAACTGGTTTTCATTTCGGGCCACGATAGCCAATTTCGCGCCGTGTTTGGCCAGGCCGATGGCGACCGATCGCCCCAATCCGCGGCTCGCGCCGGTTACGACCGCGATCTTACCTGGCGGATCGAGCATGTGGTACTTTCCAGCGCGGCGAGCGGCTCATCGCTTTTTCCTGGTCGATTTCTTCTTCGCGGCTTTTTTCGCGGCGGACTTTTTCGCGATCGATTTCTTCGCGGCTTTTTTGGTCGCCTTGCCGGCAGGGCGCGGTTTCGGCCGCCGCGATTTTGTGGCCTGCTTGCGATGCACCTTTTTAGCCGGCGTTTTTTTCTTGTCAGCCGATTTCTTTGTCTTGCGACGCGCCATTTTTCTGCCCGGCTTTACGGCGGGTTCGCTCGGTTCCTGCGGTGTCGCTTCAGGGGCCGGTTCGGCCAAAAACTCGTCGCCACGGTTTTCAGAGGCGATCGATTCGGCGATACGTTCGGCGACTGCCACGGGCGTCATGTCGGAAACCGCGACAACCTCGGCGGATACTCCACCGTTACTGTTCGTCGTGAGGTGAAACACTTCGGCCAGTTCACCGGCCTCGACTATCCCGTCGTCGCGCAAGTGCATCAGCGGCTGCATGACCTCGGCCCAGCGCTTGTGCACTTCGGAATTCCACAGCTTGTCCCACGCCGCTTCATCGGCGATTTCGGAAACGAGGAACAGATCCAGATCGCGTTGAAACGTGGTGATCGAGGCAATGCCGCTGCGCTCGATTTCCGCCACCAGTTCCGGCCAGATGTTGTCGTGGTAACGCTTGTACTCGGCCAGTGCGTTGGGTTTGAGCCGCATGGTGAAAGCACGGCGAATCATGGGAGTAGCTCCTGGTGATAAGAAGGGGCGCTCGCTCAAGGGGCTCGAAATCGCCTCAAGCGCGTCGGCCTATTCGCCCGCGCGCTCGCGGTTTTTGGCGATTTTAGTCCTGTTTTCGCAACCCGCAATCATGCTTTTAGTCGGCGGGCAGCGTTTTTTCGAGTTTCCCTGGCCGCCCAGCGAAGGCAAAATGGTGGGATTCTTGTTCCGCTCCACCCGCCCATTGCACGGTCCGGTACTCCTTCAGCCCCCACGGCCACCGGCGAACCAGCCATGAAAACGCCCGCCATCCGCAAATTTCGGCAAAAATTGGCCCAAGCCCAGCACGTCTACGGTCTCTGGGTCACGCTCGAATCGGCCAGCATCACCGAAATGGCCGTCGGCTTGGGGCTGGACTGGGTCGTGGTCGACGCCGAGCACGGGCATTTGGATTGGAGCGACATCCTGGAACACATCCGGGCCACCGTGCGGAGCGAAACCGTGGTTTTGGTGCGCATCGCCGAATTGAACCTGGGCCTGATCAAGCGGGCCTTGGATATCGGCGCCGACGGCGTGGTCGTGCCCTGGATCGAATCGGTCGAGCAGCTCCGCCAGGCGGTGTCTTTCGCACACTATCCGCCTGCCGGCGTGCGGGGCATCGGGGCCGAACGGGCCACCTGCTGGGGACGCTGCTTTTCGGCCCACGTCGACGACGCGAACGAACACGTGCTGGTGGTGCCGATCATCGAAACCGTCACCGGCGGCCAGAGCATCGAACTGCTTTGCCAGGTCGAGGGAGTGGATGTTTTTTTTCTCGGCCCGGCCGACTATTCATCGACCGCCGGCTATCCCGGCCAATGGGAAGGCCCCGGCGTGGCCCAACAATTGCTTGCGATCAAAGACACCGTCCGCCGACACGGCAAGCACTGCGGCATCGTGGCCACGAGCAACGAAAACTTGCTCGAGCGCCGCGAGCAGGGTTTTTCGATGTTAGCCGTCGGGCTCGATGGAGGGTTATTGTTGCGCAGTCTTTCGGGCGCGCTGGTCGCGATCGGCCAAGATCGGCAATTGACGCCCGATTTTCTCCCGGACCGAATTCCTTCGTCGGCCGCCAAAACGCCGCTGGCCACCACTCGCCCGGCCGGTTTTACGCCGGACCGGCCCGAAGTGATCAATCCGCGCTCGTCGGCGCGCCGCGTGGAGTTGGAGCGGGGCGTCATTTTTCAACCGCTGGTCGGCGCGCACAATAACGCGCGGAAATTGACGACCGGGATCGTGAATTTCATGCCCGGCGCGGTGCTGCCCTATCACACCCACCCGCACGGCGAGGCCATCACGCTGTTGTCCGGCGAAGCCGCGGTCGAGATCGAGGGACGGCGGTACGCGCTAGAGCCGCTCGACAATGTTTATATTCGCTCGGGCCTGGCCCACGCGGCATTCAATACGTCGGCGAGCAAGCCCGCGCAATTTCACATCGCCATGGACAGCCACGAGCCCGAGCGCACGTTGGTCGAAGATACTTTCGCGCGCCGCCTGATGGCTCAGTCGGAAAACGGCCCGAGCGGCGGCGAGCACGTGAGTCGTCATGCCACGACCCCCTGGTACGAGCCAAACGCCGGTGCCCGTTTTCAGGACTATTTCAATCGCGATCTCGGCAAAAGCGGCATGAGCGGCGGCTACGGCATCTTTCAACCCGGTGGAAGGTTGCCCTGCCATTTGCACGATTTTGACGAATCGATCACGATCGTCGAGGGCACGGCCACCTGCGTGGTCGAGGGACGCGAGTATCAGCTTTCCGATTGCGCCACGGCGCTCGCGCCGCGCGGGCGGTGCCACTATTTCATCAATCACTCGAAGGGCCCGATGGCCATGATTTGGGTCTACGCCGGTGACCTGCCCCAGCGCCTGGTGCTCGATGAAAAGTGTTGTACACTCGATGGCTGCCCGCGGTGAGCGAGTCCGAATTTCTCCCTCTCCCAACGGGAGAGGGGATCATTCCCCGAGAGGTTTTTCATGCACGCATCCGATCGAGTGTTTCGAGTTGCCTTCACCGGAGATTTTTATAAGACCGACGGAGCGCCTTTGTATCGGCAGTTTGGGCTCGAGGTTTTCGATTCCCAGCCGGCCATTCGTTACACCGCATTCCCCGAAAACTTGCCGGAAATCGATCCGGCGCAGATTGGCGACGCGCAGGGCGTGATCGTGCTCTCGCCGCGCGTGACCGCGGGCAGCGTGTCGCGCAGCGAAAACCTGCTGGCCATTGGCCGATTCGGCGTCGGCTACGATTCGGTCGACGTCGATGCCTGCACGGCGGCCGACGTGGCGCTGGTCACCGCGGTCGGCGCGGTCGATCGCTCGGTGGCCGAGGCAACCGTGGGTTGGATGTTGGCGCTGACACACCACGTGCGCACAAAAGATCGCCTGGTGCGCGAGGGCAACTGGCAGGCTCGTGTGAACTACATGGGCCGCGAACTGCGCGACCGGACGTTGGGGGTGGTCGGCATGGGCGGCATCGGCCGAGCCCTGGTCGAATTGCTGCGCGGCTTCGGCATGAACGCGCCGCTGGCGTTCGACCCTTTTCTCGATCCGCAGATCGTCCAGCGGATGGGCGTGCAGTTGGTTGGCTTGGAAGAGCTCATGTCGCGGGCCGATTTTGTTTCGATTCATTGCCCGTTGAACGAGAAAACCCGCAACCTGATCGGCGCGCGCGAGCTGGCCTTGATGAAGAGCGACGCCTATCTCATCAACACCGCGCGGGGCGGAATCGTGGACGAAGACGCGCTTTATGAAACCTTGCGTGCCGGGCGGATCGCCGGCGCGGCGTTAGACTGTTTTGTCGGCGAGCCGATCACCAAGCCACACCGTTTTGGCGCGTTCGAGCAGGTCCTGCTGGCCCCCCATGCCATCGCCTGGACCGACGAAATGTTCCGCGAAATGGGACGCACGTCATGCCAGTCGATGGTCGATCTGGCCCACGGCCGGACGCCGCGGGGCATCGTGAATCGAGGAGTGTTGGAGCGACCCGGCTTTCAGCAGAAGTGGGCTCGGCTGCGGATCGCCTGATATCGTCGACCGTGTGCCGCCAGACGCCCAGACTCTCTGCAATCGGTATGACTCGTCGCGGGACTTCGTTGAATCGGACGGATTGTTGACAAAAAGCTTGCGATTTGCTTTTTCGCGGCTAACAATCATGCCTTACGAGGTCCGGCGAGGATTGGAGTTGAAGCGGCCTGCTCCCATGCACTTCAGCCCGGCGGCCCTCCCGGCTCCATTCTGGCACAAAGGGCGTGTGCATGACGAAGGGCAAAATCTGGTTCGCGCTGGCCGTATTGTTCGCTATTAATTTGATGAACTTCTACGACCGCCTCATTATTGGGGCGGTAGGCGAACTGATTCGCACTCAGGAACCGGATTGGCACTTGAGCGATTCCGATCTGGGCTATCTCGGGACGGCCTTCATTTTGCTGTACGCCGCCGTCGGAGTGCCGTTGGGGCGCTGGTCCGACCGAGGAAACCGTTCACGCATTCTTACCATCGGCGTGACGGTTTGGAGCATGTTGACGGCCCTATCGGGCATGGCACAAAGTTTCCGGCAGATGGTTGTGCTTCGGCTGAGTGTCGGCGTCGGCGAAGCAACCTGCGCGCCGGCCGCGAATTCGCTGATTGGCGATCTGTTTCCCGCGGCCACTCGTGCCCGCGCGATGTCAATCTTCATGCTCGGTTTGCCGCTGGGCAATGCCGCCTGTCTTCTCTTCAGCGGAACCGTAGCCAAGCACTACGGATGGCAAACGGCGTTTTACGTGGCACTGATTCCGGGTTTGCTGTGTGCCCTCGGGGCGGCAATGATTCATGAACCCAAGCGCGGGGCCACCGAAGCGCACAATATTGGCGCGCGGAAGCGAGACGGATCGCCCTACCGCCTCGTGCTCTCGATTCCCACGATGCGCTGGATCATCGCCTCCGGCGCGCTGCACAATTTCAACATGTATGCGATTGGCGGGTTCCTCACGCCTTTCGTAATGCGGGTCCATCACACGGACGTCCAATTTGCCGGTTGGGTGACGATGGCCGTCTACGGTTTGGCCGGCGTGCCGGGCATGATCCTGGGTGGACTTTGGGGCGATGCCATCCTTCGCCGCCGGCGAAACGGTCGGATGCTGTTGGCGGCCATTGCGATCGCCGTGTCCGTGCCTTTGCTCTATTTCGCATTGGGCCGCCCTGCGGGAGAATGGCTCGCGTTCGCCCTGTTGTTCGGTTCCGGCTGTGCTCTCTTGTACGCGTATTACGCGACCGTCTATTCCACGATTCAAGACGTGATCGAGCCCTCGCTGCGCGCCACGGCAATGGCTCTCTACTTTTGCGCTATGTATGCGTTCGGCGGAGCACTTGGTCCGACCGTCATCGGCAAGTCCAGCGATTATTTCGCCCACCGCGCTGCCGTGATCGACGGAGTCAACCTGGAGGGCTTGGATAAAACTGCCGAACTGAAATCGCTCGAACCCTATCGAGGCGAAGGGCTGAATACGGCCCTGTATGCCCTGCCGGTCACGTCCTTGTTGCTCGCCCTGACTTTGTTTGCCGGTGCGCGGACGGTCACTCGCGACGCCGAAAACCTGCAGACATGGATGCGCGAATCCAGCTCCGAGCCTCCCAAAGCGAAACGCGAAAAAATCGTTACGTAGGAAGGCTGGAGCGTTTTTATCGCGCAGCCAGTTATTGCAAGCACTGGCATAATGCTGTTACGGATGGCTCGCCGCTTGGCGCGGCGTCTCGCACGCTTTATCATATTGGCGTGTCTTTATATGAGACGTCGTCGGCACAAACCAATTGCCGGCGACCCGCCCTTGTGTGCATCCTCGATCGAATCCTGCCTGATAAACCGCCACGCACAGCTCCCCCAATATCGCGAGGAGACTTTGCATGCCTCGACACGCGGCCGATAGCAGCCGGGAAGCGCGCTCTGTAGCGCGGGCCTTTGTGCTCTCGCTACTGGCTGTTTCGTCGACCGCCGGGGCGGCCGATTTCCCGCTGCACGAACGAATCGACGCCCTGGTCGAGTCTTCCAGTCTTGGCCCCATCGCGCCACCTGCCGCTGACGCTGATTTTCTCCGCCGCGTTTATCTCGATCTGAACGGCACGATTCCCGACGCCCAAACCGCGCGGGCTTTTTTGGACGATCAGGCCGCCAACAAGCGTGCCGCGCTAATCGACCGCTTGCTGGCCCGGCCGCAATATGCCCGGCACATGCAGAATGTCTTTAACGTCATGCTGACGGAGCGGCGGCCCGAGAAGGGGATTCCGGCGGCGGATTGGCAGGAGTTTCTGCGAAAGAGTTTCGAAGACAACAAGCCGCTCGACCAGTTGGCTCGCGAGATTTTGGGGGCTGATGGCGTGGATCCGACCATGCGACCGGCCGCGAAGTTTTATCTGGATCGCGATGGCGACGCGAACCTGCTGGCTCGCGATATTGGCCGGCTGTTTTTTGGCCGCGACTTACAGTGTGCCCAGTGCCACGACCATCCGCTGGTCGAGGATTATTTGCAGGCCGATTATTACGGCCTATTGGCATTCGTCAACCGCGGCGTCTTGTTTACGGATAAAGCGCAGAAGGTTTTTTACGCCGAGAAAGCCGATGGCGAAGTGAACTACAAGTCGGTCTTTACCGGCGACGCCCGCGACCACGTCCTGCCCAAGCTGCCGCAAGCCGCGGCCCTGAACGAGCCGCGATTGACGAAAGAGGAGCAATATGTCGTCGCGCCGGCCGACGGCGTGCGGCCGGTTCCCAAATACAGTCGCCGCGCACAGTTGGCGGCCCAGGCCACCGGTGGCGCCAACGCGGCGTTCAACCGCAACCTCGCCAATCGGCTGTGGGCCCAGATGATGGGCCGAGGACTCGTACATCCGCTCGACGTGCAGCATAGCAACAATCCAGGTGTGCAATCGCAGTTGCTCGCCTTGCTGGCCGACGAGTTGGTGCGAACGAAATTCGATGTCAAGGCGTTTTTGCGCCAGCTGGCGCTGACGCGCGCCTATCAGCGCTCGAGCGAAGCGCCCAATCCGGCGGACATGAAACTCGATCCAGGCGCGAGCTCACCGCTTGTGGCCACTTGGAACGCCGAAGCGCAGCGACTCTCGGGCGAATTGGCCACGCTGCAAGCCGCCAGCGCCAAAGCCACGGGCGATCTGAACGCCGCCTACGAAAGGTTCTCCAAGAGCGCCACGGCTCGCGACGCGGCGCAAAATGCCCGTGGGGACGCCAAAAAAGCTTCCGATGACGCCGCCACAGCGCTGGCTGCGGCCATCAAAGAAGTCGGCGGCAAGGAAGAAACTCTAAAGCTGCTGGTCGAAGCCCGCGACAAGGCCCAAGCGGCCGTGGCCAAGCTGACCGAGGACAAGGCACTCGTCGATGCCGCGGGCCAATTCAAATCGCGAGCCGAGCAAGTCGACGGCCAATTGGCCGCCGCGCGGAAGGCGGTGACTGAACGAACCGCGCAGATGCAAGCCGCGTCGTTGAAAGTGGCCGAAGCGGATCAAATCGCACAGACGACCGCGGCCGATGTGACGACTGCCCGCGCGGCTCTCGATGCGGCCGACGCCGCAGCTCGAGCGGCTGTCGAGAGTTACCGCACCGCCAAGGCGAATCACCGCGAGCTGATCGCTCGCGTGGCTGACGCGCAAGCGGCTCTCGATTATCAATCCGTCGCGGCCACGGCAACCGCCTCTCAAGCCGCCGCCCAAGCGGCAACCGATCAATTGACCGCGATTAAATCGCAAACCTCGACCGCCGCCGAACAAGTTGTCCAAAACGAACAGGCGGCGAAAGCCGCCGCGGAAAAGGCCGCCGCCGATCGAACCGCGCAGGATCGAGCTTGGGGGGGCCTCGTGAATCGGGCCACGGCTCGCTTCATGCTCGCGCCGCTCAAACCGCTTTCGCCCGAGCAATTGGCCTGGGCCACGATGCAGGCGGTCGGCCAGGTCGATCAACAGACGAGGGCGCTCGAGCCGCAAGCGAAGAAAGACGCCGCGGCACTGGCGAACTTGACGGACGACCAACGCGTGCAGGCCGAAGCGCGGCTGCTGGAAAAAGCGATCGACGAAAAACTGCGTGGCCATATCGCGCCGTTCGTATCGCTGTTTGGTCAACAACCGGGCCAGGCCCCCACGTTCCAAGCCACGGTGCATCAGGCGTTGTTTTTTGCAAATGGCGGCTTGCTGAGCGACTGGATCAATCCCGGCGGCAACAACCTGAGCGAACGGCTGACGAAAATCGAGCAGCCGGCTCCCTTGGCCGAGGAACTGTACTTGACCGTGTTGTCACGCCGCCCCACGGCCCAAGAGCAAGCGCAAGTCGCCGCGTATTGGAATGCCAACAGCGCCGACCGCGCGGCGGCCGTGCGAGAAATGGTTTGGTCGTTGTTATCATCCGCGGAATTTCGCTTCAATCGCTGAGTAAAAAACGCGTTGATTCGGCCGGACAATTTGCTGTCTGCTGTGCCGGAGGCACACGAGACACGTTTTGTGAAGGAAAGCCCCAATGAAATGCCATTACGCCTGCCGATCTCCGGAACACATGTTCGAGCGCCGAAAATTCTTGGGCGGCCTGGCGGGAGGCGTTGGGGCCGCCACCACCTTGAATTTTTCCGGGCTGTTGGACGCCGCGATGCCCGAGCTGGACGCGGCCCAAAAGCATATTCTCATCATTTGGCTGGCCGGTGGATTGAGCCAGTTGGAAAGTTGGGATCCCAAGCCCAAGACCGATACCGGCGGGCCGTTTCGCGCCATTCCCACTTCGGTTCCCGGCACGCATATTTGCGAATTGCTTCCCTATACGGCCAGGCAGATGCACCATTTGGCTCTTGTACGGAGCATCAACACCAAGGAGAACGATCACGGCAAAGGTCACTACTGCATGACTACCGGCCGGCGGCAGGAGGCAGTGGGAGAGTTTCCGCATTTGGGAGCCGTGGGCGCGAAATTGCTCGCGCCCGAACGATCGCCGCTGCCCGGCCACATCCATATCGCCACGGGGGGTGGGGGCGGGACGAGTAACAACGCGGCGTTTCTCGGCCCCAAGTACGCCAGCATCATGCTCGGCAACGGGGCACCGCCGCAAAACACCGCTCGACCCGCCGGCGTCAGCGAATCGGCCGACAAACAGCGCAACGCCTTTCGCATGCAAGCGAACGACCATTTCGCCCGTCGTCGCCGCACGGCCGAAAGCGATGCGTTTACCTCGAGCTACGACCAGGCGCTGCAATTGATGGAGCGGCGCGACGTGTTCGACGTGGCCAAAGAGCCTCCGGCCGACATGGAGCGCTACGGAACGCACGAATTTGGCCGACACTGTTTGCTCGCGCGGCGGCTGCTCGAACAGGGCGTCAGTTGCGTGCAAGTCCACCATTCCAACTACGACACGCATAACGAAAACTTCGATTTCCATATCGAACAACTGGGTGAGTTCGATCGGACATTTGCCACGCTCGTCGAAGATTTGGTCGAGCGCGGATTGTGGAAGAACACGCTGCTGGTCGTCATGTCCGAGTTCGGCCGCACGCCGCAAATCAACAAGTATTTCGGCCGCGATCACTGGGGCACGGCCTGGTCGGTCGTTCTGGGCGGCTGCGGCATCCAGAGCGGAGCCTTGATCGGCAAGACCAACGCCAACGGCACCGAAGTCACCGATCGCCAGGTCGACCATGGGCATCTGTTCCACACCTACTTGCGGGCGGTGGGTGTCGACTCGACGGCCAAATTCGACGCCGGCGGCCGCGGCATTCCCATGGCCGATCCGGCCGCCGAACCGATTCAGGAGTTGCTCACATGAACTCGACACCCCCAGCTAACGCCCAGAAAATCGAACCTCAACAAACGCACCAAGTCGGCGAGTTCAAGTACACGTGCGCTCTGCTGGCCTGCCGTTTCGATCCCAGCGGGCAGTTTATATTCGGCACCGCGCAAGACAATACGGTCCAGCGCTGGCATCTCGCCTCCGGCAAAGCCACGGCGCTTTCGGGACATGAAAGTTGGGTGCGCGCAATGGCTTTTCATCCCTCCGGCAGTACCCTCTACAGCGGTGGTTACGATGGCCGCGTGATCTGGTGGCCGGCGACCGCCGAATCACCGCAGCCGGAGCGCACCGTGGAAGCCCATCGCGGCTGGGTCCGCGCGGTCGCCATCAGTCCCGACGGCAATCTGCTGGCCACGGCGGGCAACGACAACCTGGTGAAAATCTGGAACGTCGCCGACGGTGCCCTGCTCGGCGAATGTTTCGGGCATACGAACCACGTGTACAACGTGGCGTTTCATCCGCGTCGCGGTACGCTCGTTTCGGGCGATTTGAAGGGCGCGGTCCGCGAGTGGGACGTCAGCAGCGGCGAACAATTGCGTCAACTCGATGCGGCCGCGTTGTGGAAATATGACGTCGGGTTTGGCGCTGATATCGGCGGCGTACGCTCGATCGCATTTCGCGAAGACGGCCAGGTTCTGGCCTGCGGCGGCATCACCGAAGTCTCGAACGCGTTTGCCGGCATCGGCAATCCGCTGGTGGTCGTCTTCGATTACGAAAAGGGCGAAAAGCAGCAGCAACTCGTGACGAAAGCCAAGCTCCGGGCTCCCACGACCGGCGTGAAGTTTCACCGCGACGGATTCGTGATTGGCTCGTGCGGCGGACTCGACGGCGGGCATCTTCTGTTTTGGAGGCTCGACGAGCCTAACGAGTTTTTCGATTTGAAACTGCCGGACGTGGCCCGCGATCTGGATCTACATCCCGACCAATTGCGGCTGGCCACCCCGCACGAAGACAAAACGTTGCGATTGTGGCAAATGACGGCCAAAGTGAACTAGGCCGTTGAGGTTCAACTGCAAAACGGGAATCCGCAAATGACGCAGATGACCGCAGATTAATGAAAAAGAAACTCTGATTTAGTTGACGAAACGAAGTGTTTTTGTTGCCGCATGCTTGCTTGCGAACATCCGCGGCGGGTCCTGTTCTGAATAATCCAGAATCGCCTCAGCGCAGCGGCACGGCATGCTTTTCGATATGCTCCTCCAGGGAGCTGTCGGGACCGATGTAGTGGAACCGTTCGGCGTACTTGAGGCCATATTCCTGCCCGCGGCGGGCGGATCCTTCGCGGAACCGCAGATCGGCGTACGCGCGGATCGCCGCGTCCTGGTCTCCTTCCAGTTCGGGCAATTTCAACTTGCGCTGCGCTAGCCCATCGCGGAATTCCTGGACCATGTTGCCGATCATGGTCTTGTTGGCCCGAATGGCGGCCATCTTCTTGTCGATCGTCGAGGAGATATCCACGACGCGATTGACCGCCTGCGGGCCGCGCGCGTAGTAGTATTTTTCGCGGACCACGTGCGGCTTCAAACCGGCGGCAAAATGTTCGGCAAAGTCCAAATGTCCGCCGGCCATCCAGCACGCGGCTTCCACGCACTGGGCCGTGACGTAGTGGTCGGGATTTTCCTCATAATGGCCCCACGGGTCGTAGCTGAAAATCGTGTCGACCTTCAGCAACCGGAACAAAAAGATGATGCGGGCCCGCATCTCGACGCGCGAGACGTCGTCCAAGTGGTGGTTGCGATAGTCGAAATTGAACACTTGTTTGATGCCCAATGTTTTTGCCATGGCCTCGTTGTCGGCTTCGTTGGCCTCGACGGTTTTGCCGAGGCTCAAGTCATACGAGTCTTTTTCATCGTTGCTGGTGCGAATCAAGTAGCCGGTGTAACCTTCTTCGATCAGTTTGGCGATCGTGCCCCCGGCCAGAATCGAGTGGTCGTCGGAATGCGGTGCGATCGTGGCCAGCACTTTGCCGGCGTGCGGCTTTCCGTTGGCCGCTCGTTCGATGAAGACTTCGCCGGTAGCGGTCACGTCGACATTAGCCCGCGGGGTTTTGGAATCCGATCTCGGCGCGCCGGCTCCCAACAGTGCGGTGCTGACTAGCGTATTGCCCAAGAATTCACGTCGTTCCATGGTGATGTCTCCATATTCGAACTGCCGCTTGCGCGGAGGGCTGGACGGAACCGTGTCTGGAAGAGTGTCGATTGCGCGACATTGTGGCCAGCGGCACCGCCGTTTGTCCAGTAAGCGCGGCTGGCGGCGAATGGGCCACGAGGCTGCCGGAATTCGGCCCATATCTTGCCGCTCCTCACGACCCGTGCCACGACGTATAATTGTGCATCATGAAAACGTGAATCGCCGCGCGTTTTTGCGAGCCGTCGGAAACACTCCTTGCTGGTCGTTGGTTGCGGAGAACGAACCTATGGTGACGAGTTGGAAGCATTTGGCAGCCTGGGCTCTGGCGTTCCTGCTTATCGAGGCACCGACTCCCTTGGTGGCCGCGCGGGCGACGGTGCCCGAGGAGGTGCCCCCCGGGCCGGCGGCGGCCAAGATCGATTTGAATAGGGCCACGTCGGATCAGCTACAGAAGTTACCCGGCATCAGCAAGGCGTGGGCCAGGCGGATCATTGCCAATCGCCCCTACCATTCGGTCGCGGCGTTGAAGAAGGCCGGCCTGAGGCAGCCGGCCATCGCGCAACTCGGGCCTCTGGTGACCGTCACGATCTATAAACCGTCGCCGCAGGCGGCGGCCAAACAGGCGTCCCCGGTCGTTCCCCGTCTTCCGGACAGGCTAATTCCCGCGAAAGTCGATCTGAATTCGGCCAGCCTGCAACAGTTGCAGAATCTGCCGGGAGTGGAACCGGGCATGGCCGCGCATATCCTGGCCGGCCGGCCCTATATGAATATGGATGATCTGGCCCGCGACGGTATTCCCTTGAACACCATCGAACGAATTCAACCGCTGGTGACATTAGGCCCTCCCGCGCTGGGCAACAAGTAGCCGCTTCAATCATCACCCTACACTGTTCTACTCAGAGTGTTCCCCGCCGTTCGGCCGGTTTACAATATGCCGTTGCCGATCAGCGAAAAACTCTCTCTGCACGAAAGCATGACAAATGAGCAAATCGAAGCCGAAAGCCGAGATCAATTACGAGACCATGCCGGCGGGCATGGCGATGGACGAAACCGACGTCAACTTGCGGGCCTACTTCAGCCGCATGTCGGATGAGAAACTAGCCGAGTACCGGCCGAACTGGACCGACGATGAGGTCATTGCGTGGGATGACGAGAACTTTCGCGACGACGGCACGCTGTTTTTGACTTGCAGCGAGCGCGACGTGGAGATCGAGGAATACCGCCGCGTGCTCGTCGAACACATCCGCTTCCGCTTCGCCGGCAAGGCAAAATAGCAAGTGATTGGACCAAGCTAGGAGGGCTTTGTCGTGCGCGAGGCCAAATTCAGGGCGACCCGATTCGCCTTACGACGCCGCTGGCTCCAGTTCAGCTTGCGGACGCTGTTTCTGGTGATCACGGTTGTCGCTGTTTGGTTTGGGGTTACCGACCGCGCACGAAAACAGGAATCGGCAGTGGCTGCGCTTGAAAAACTCGGCGTAGATCTGGCCTACGTTCGCCTAGCAGCTTCCAAGCCTGACTTATCGTCTTTCGCAGGGCCATGCATGCCACAAGGCGTCGATCCGATTTACACCGTGACCTTTGGCGACTGCACACGAAATCGCCCAGTTCCCAAATGGCTGCGAAGTATCGTTGGTGATTTTCGACCAGTCGGGTTTGTCAACGTGCAGAACAACCCCTACTTCGACGACAACGCGATGCGGCGTCTCGTGGACTTGCCTCAGCTACGACACGCTACGTTGATCGATACCAGTTTGAGCGATGCGGGGTGGGCGCATTTGAGGCAGATGACGAGTCTCGAATCACTCAACCTTGAAAATAGTCCGATCATTGATGCTGGACTGGAGAATGTCACCGGGCTGGCAAATCTGCGGGCTCTGTTTCTCGATCGAACCCAGATTACCGATGACGGATTGGCTCATCTTGGTTCGCTCAATCAATTGGAAGTTCTGACGCTGACCGAGACGCGCGTGACCGATGCGGGGCTCGGACACTGCCTGGGCCTTTCGAACCTGCGAGTTTTCGTACTGTGGGGTACCCAAGTTACGAGCGAAGGCCTTGCGAGGGCGCGGGCCAAACTGCCGAAATGCAACATAGAACTCGACCCGAAAGACCGGCTTCAGTAGCGACATCGCTCGCTGCGCACTTCGTAGGTCTTGTGGCCTTTGATC
>JACQFF010000269.1 GCA_016200205.1 Planctomycetia bacterium | reverse complement strand
CGGATTGAACTGAGGCGGACCTGACGGGAATGTCGCGGTTCCCAGCGTCAGCGATATTTTGACTGACGAAGTTACCGCCGAGGCTTGCAAGGCGTTGGCCTGGGCCCGTTGCGAGTCGCCGAAGGCGATCGCAAGAAAAAGACACGTTGCCGCCAGCAATGGAATCCGTCTCATGAGCGATCCTCCCCGATGGGACGTCGTCGAGGCTTCGACCAGGCCCCGTCGCTTCAAACCGGGCCTATTGTCCTTTTGCGGTAGCGCTGCTGTCAAATATTTGCAAGATCGAGGCACTTCGCGCGATTCCTCTTGCGTGCAATGAGCCATCCCGGCGAGCCTGAATTCCCGGACTCCGGCTTGCTCACCAATCGAGCATGTGCGATTCATCGAGCATGGCCAATTCGGCGGGGCCTCGGTGCCAACGCCACCCATCGGGACCCAAAATCAAGACTTGAATCACGCACGGTCCCCCGCGATTCCTCTAGGTGCTAGCCTGGCCCGTCCGCTATAATCCCCGGCGCAATTAAGCGCTCTCGTGCGGCGAGGAAAAGGAGTTCCAAATCGATGCGATCGATCGCGATCATGAATCAAAAAGGGGGCGTGGGCAAAACTACCACGGCCGTCAACCTGAGTGCCGCGCTGGCGGCCACTGGACAGCGGGTTTGTTTGATCGATCTGGATCCGCAAGCCCATGCCACCTTGCACCTGGGCCTGCAACCGGCGCGCGACGAGCGGAGCGTGTACGACGTGCTCACCGGCGATGCCGAGCTCGCCGACGTGTGGCGCGATTGCGGCACAAATCTGTGGGTCGTCGGTTCGCATATCGACCTGGCCGCCGCCGAAGTGGAATTGGCGGGCGTGGTCGGGCGCGAAGTCATCTTGCGCGACAAGCTGGCCACTTGCGGCGACGCGTTCGATTATGTGTTCATCGACTGCCCGCCGTCGCTGGGCATCCTGACACTCAATGCGCTGGCCGCGGTGGACGAAGTGTTTCTGCCGATGCAGCCCCACTTTCTGGCTTTGCACGGTTTGAGCAAGTTGTTGCAGACGATCGACCTGGTGGCCAGGCGGCTCAACGATCGGCTCAAGCTCAGCGGCGTGGTCTACTGCATGTACGAGTCGGGCACTCGCTTAGCGGCCGAAGTGGTGCGCGACGTCGATCAATTCTTTCGCGAAACGCGGCAGTCTCACACGCCCTGGTCCGAAACGCGGACCTTCCAGACGCGTATCCGCCGCAATGTGCGACTGGCCGAGGCGCCCAGTTTCGGCAAGTCGATCTTCCACTACGCCCCCGATTCCAACGGCGCCGCGGACTATGGCCAGTTGGCCCGCGAAGTTTCGGGCGGCTGAACGTTTCTTTCGGCGCTCTCGCCGACGGGTGATCCGGCCCGCAAAACCAGCATTGCCGGCCGACTTCGCCCTCCTTGCCGCGCTGACATCGCTGGCCCGGTTGGGCCGGTTGCACGATTGTAGCGGGCGTCCGCCAGGTAGCGTTCGAACCGCCATTCTGGCCCGCGGAACCGCTCCAAACTTCGCTTGGATCCCGTGTGGCGGGATTGTGTTCGTCGCGCGGCCGTAATTTGTCCGCGAGTCAGACGCGTCGTATTCTCCGGTCTGCGGGGTGCTTGCACGTGGTCGGCTACACAATGTAGCGTTCCGAACGACTGTATCGCCAAACCTTGCCGGATATGACGCGGGTGGCGCGAAATTTCGGCGTACTCGATCTGCGGATAATTCCGGTCGATCCGATCGAAACGCCTGGCACGATAAAAAATCCGCCGGCTGTTCGGCAATCGTCCAATTGCCCGGCGGCGAGAGTGTCGATGGGTGTTATGAAGTAACGGACTGCTGCTTGGAAAAGGATTTCCAAGTGTCGGGAAGCTCTGGGCTTCTCGAATGACCCTACCGGACGCGTTGGCGCCGCCGTTATCGAGCAGGGGCGAAAGCGGAGTTATTGACCCCCGAAAAGGAGTCCGATGCGATGAAATCTTTGTACGCGACCGGATTGATTCTATTCGTGAGCCTGGGTGGGACGGCCGCGTCAGCCCATGCCCAAAGCGTCGGCGAATACGGAACGCCTTCGCTGCTTCCCTTGCCAAACGTGGCCCCGATCCCCGCCAACGCGCAGACTGCCAGCTATACCGCCAACCGGCCTGAGGTCTATGGTTCGTCGTTCATTAGTCGCAGTCAGGAACCGGCCCCGCCGGGAGCGGACGGTGGAAAAGCCCTCCCAGCCGACTCCAACCAGTCATCAATGCCCTCGTCCTGCTGGGATGGTTGCGATCCATGCAATTCGTGCTGCGGCGCCAAATGGTTTGGGTCGGTCGGTGGGCTGGTGATGTCCCGCAATCGGGCCAACCCGTTCTGGACCACGTTCGAGACCAACAACAACGTCAACCAACTACTCAATACCCAACACGCCGAGGCCAACTGGGCCGGTGGCGGACAAGTCACCGTCGGACGTAGCTGGTGCTGCGGAACGGGCCTCGCGTTCACCTACTGGCAGCTCGCCCCGATGACGGGGACGGCCAGCATTACCGACCCGAACAATCTCTTGAGCACGCCGATCAACCTCAACACGCAATTCGGTCCCGTGTTCATCGGCAGTACGCCCGCCGGCTTTTTCTTTGACAACTCGCACGAGCACCGCATAACCCGCGATGACCGCGTGGTGAACTTCGAACTCAACGTTCTGCAGGCAGCCTTGGTCACTAACAACTGGATGCAACTGACGGGGCTGGCCGGCTTCCGGTACTTCCGCTTCGACGAACGACTTTCGTTCGGCGCGGTCTCGAGCGGTCATAATTTTGGCGACAACGGCGGTGCCGACGAGGCTTTCCTCAACTTCCACACCACGAACAACCTGTTCGGCGCACAAGTGGGAGCCATTGCCAATTTCCCACTGACCGAGCGGCTTGGAATCTTCATCAGTCCGAAGGCCGGTATCTTCGGCAACCAAATGATCAACAACGCCCACTTGTTCAGTGGAGATGGACAGCAAGGCTTCAATATCACATCGTCGCAATCCGACGTGTCCTTCTTGGGTGAAATCGACACCGGCCTGAACTGGGCCTTTACTCCAAATCTGAGAGCATACATCGGCTATCGCGTGATTGGAGTATCGAACATAGCGCTCTCGGATAACCAATTCCTGCCGTTCCTGGCTGATCAACATGGCTTCGCCCAGATCAAACAAAACGGCGGCCTGATCCTGCATGGCGGATTCGCCGGGGCAGCCTGGACATTCTAAACAGCGATCGGGATGGCGCGATAAGAGTCCTCGAGCCGCGATGGCGCAGGTCGCGGACTTTTTTCGTGATTTCAAGGTGCCGCTGGCGATCAAAGAACTCAATAAAACCGCCGGGGACTATCCCCCTCTCTTATGCGGTTTTGCGAGAGTTGCCGGGCGACGACGTTTTCAACATGCTATACCGTCACGCGCACCAGCGCCTGGAATGACGGATCCGAGCGGATCGCATCGAAGTCGGGCTCCGCGGCCACCAGCGTGCGATAGTCCTCCTTCAGATCGAAGGATCTCGAGAGGTAAGCCAGGGCCTGGCGCTTATTGCCGGCTACGCTCCAGTAGCAGGCCAGATTGTAGTTGACCAGCGCGTCGTTGGGCTCAACGGTCAGTGCCTCTTCCAGCGATTCGATGGCCAGGTCGATCCGCCCCGTGCGCTTGTAACACCAGCCGAGCGCCAGCCAAATGTGGATGTCGTTGGGGCTCCCCCGCGCGGCACGCGACAGCGGATCCAAAGCCTCGCGGAAGTGGCCCAGCGCGCGTAGTGCCTCGCCTTGTAAATAGAGCGCGTGGTCCGGCAACGAATCGCTCTGACCGTAGCGAGCCAACACGTCGAGCGAATGGCGCGGCATCCCGAGCTCGAGATAGCCTTCGGCCTGCAGGACCATTTGCTGGCGGCGAATACGATCGTGCGAAGACACCGGTGCGCTCCAGAAGTGAGACGTGTCGCGCGGCCGATTGATAAAGCCTCGCGCCACATTCAATTCTACACGCTGATTTGCCAAGACCAAAATCACCTTGAAAAGAATCCTATCTTCGGCAGCTCGACTGCAATCGGCTTGCTGCCTGCGATCCGCACGTAGCGGAGTTGTGGTGGAGTGGTTAGCTAAACTAGCCGGCTAAAACGTACCCGCCGGCGAATCGTTGCTGGGAAACGACCGGCAAATTGTTGGACGATCGCAACAAGTCCGGGCGATCCCGAGCCAAACCCCTCATCGGTCGGACGCCGGCGATCGAAGCTAGTCCGCGGTAAGCAGTTGTGCCATTGACAGGCTGTGGCCGTCAAAAAATCTCTGGTTTTCGGTACGGATTGCCACGTGCAGCCCCACTAACCTAAGCAGCAGTCGATTGCACAATGGGCCAAACAATCGGATGACAAGACTCCGTCAGAGGGAAATGGGGAACCTATGCGACTGACCTTGCGAACGATGCTGGCGTATCTGGACGATATTCCCCTCGAGCCGGAAGATAGAGAAGACATCGGCCGGAAAATCGAAGAGAGTGAATTTGCCACGAACCTGGTCCATCGCACGCGTGACTGCATGCGGCGTTTAAGGCTCGGCGTGCCGGCCTTGATCGGCCGCGGATTGGGCCATGATCCCAACAGCGTCGCGGAATATTTGGATAACACGCTGGCCGACGAGCGCGTGGGCGAGTTCGAAAAAATCTGCTTGGAATCCGACGTTCATTTGGCCGAAGTCGCCTCGTGCCATCAGATCCTAACGATTGTGTTGGGCGAGCCGGCCGAAATCGACCCCGAAATGCGTCACCGGATGTATCAGGTCGCCGCGCATGTCGATGCTCCGCCGATCCAAGTCGATTCGATCCGTGCAACCGCCCCTGTGACGCCGCCGCCGGTGCAAGTTAGCACGCGCCGCGGCAAGCCCGAGGTACCCGACTACTTGCGAGAGTCGCGGTGGAAATTATGGCCCGTGGCTGCCGTCGTGCTGATTTCGGCGCTGCTGACGTGCGGTGGACTGGTGGTCTTTGGTCCGCCCGAATGGCGCCAGCGAGTCGTGGCGTTGTTCGAGCGTCCGCCTCAGGGCGCCGAGGAGCGATCGCAGGCGGAAGGCACCAAGGAGACCGCTGGAGCCAAGCCAACCAGCGAAGCGCCAGAAAACTCAACGACGCCGGCCGATGACTCCAACCCAACGACGGCTCCCGCCGATCAAACCGAATCAGCCGCCGATGGCGCAGCCAAACCCGGACACCCGACACCGCTTATGCCGCCGAAGAACACGGTGGGCGCCGATGACGCCGGCGCGCCGCCTGCGCCTGAGCCTGACGAAGATTCCGGTGCAAAGGGGGAGACCAAGGCGACCAACGTCCCATCCGCGCCAGTTCCAGCGGCCGCCGCGCCGACCGAGAAGAGCCGGCCGATTTCCGCACCCGATTCGCCCGAGCCCCCGCAGGCTGAAACAAACCCGCTGGTCGATTCGACGCAGCCGGAGCTGCCGGCCAAACCGCCGGCCGCGGACGCCGCCGCGGATCGCCCGGAGGCCGCGGCCGAGGGTTTCGGCCGCTATACCTCGAAGCGCGAGGTGCTGTTGAGATTCGATCCTCGCTCGGGCGATTGGAAGCGGTTGGCGGCCATGTCTCCGCTGGCCAAGGGCGACCGCCTACTCTCGCTCCCATTGTTCAAACCGACGGTTTCGCTGAGCACGAGCATCACGATCCAGGCCGAAGGGCCGGCGCTGTTCGAGCTGGTGGGCTGGAGCGATCAAGAGGTTCCCATCATCGCGGTGGAATATGGCCGCTTATTGATGACGACCGTCGGCAAGGCCGGCAATTCGCTGCAAATCAGGCTTGAAGACGCGCAACCGCAATTGACGTTTGTCGACGCGGAGTCAACACTGGCCCTCGATGTGCGTCGCATCCTGCCGCCGGGCAAGGATCCTGTCTCGGGGTCCGCGCCGCTGGCCGTGGACATCTACGCCAGCAGCGGTCTGATCCGCGTGCGCAACGGCGATGCACCCGTCGACCTGCAAGCACCGGCACGCAAGGCGCTTATGCTGGCGACGGCCAATCAAGAGGGGGATGAGTTTCCCAATTGGGTGACGTCCGAGGCACTCAGCGACGTGGAGCGGCTGGCCACCGCCGGTGTCGAGCCGAAATTGCTCCCTGACCGACCCGTGGGCTTGATTCTCAAAGAACTGGCCGACGATCGCCGCCGCGAGGTGCGTTCGCTGGCAATTCGCAGCGCCTGCTACTTGGGAAACTTTGAGCCCTGCGTCCTGGCCCTGAACGATCCTCAGGAAAAGACGCTCTGGACGGGCATAAGCGCGCCCTACATCGTGGAGCTGCGCGCCGCGGTCGCCCGCAACCCCGAAACGGCAGGGCAAGTGCGCGCCGCTTTCGAAAAACAACGCAACGCCGATGCCCCTGCGCTGTTCCGGCTGCTGTGGGGCTATAACACCGACGATCTCAAAGGGGGCGAAGATGCGAAACTCGTCGACGGGCTCGACAATAGCTCGCTCGATGTGCGGGTCTTGAGCTTCTGGAATTTGCAGAACATCACCGGCTCCACCCTCGGCTATCATGCTGGCGAGCCAACCTTGGCGCGGCGGACCGCTTTGAAAGCCTGGAAAGAACGGCTGCGGCAGGGCAAAATCGTGTTGCGGACCGCCTCAGCCGCGGGCAAAGCCAAACCGTCGGGCCCCAAAGCCGCAGAAAAGGTCCAGCCCTGAAGCGCCCGGATTGAACCCGGCACATCCAACTTGGCTGCTCTAGCCCCTTTGCGCCCCGGTGGAGCCAAGCCACGCCCGCCCAGCCGGCATCAAACCCCTTACGTCGGCTCGTCAAAAGGCTAAACTGGGATGGACACATTGGGTCGTAGCGCTTCGCCGCGACGTTCTGGTCGTTGTTGCGTTTGTCGGTTCTGGGACGGTCCGGTAAAATACCGTGTTTCCTGAGCCGTTATTTGGCCGCAAAGTGAAGCTGACTTTTGAGTTAGCTGAAGGAGCGTCCTCCCGTGCAAATCAATATTTCCGCAAGACACGGCCACCTCGCCGATGCAACCCGCGCCAAGATAGCCGCCAAAGTGGAAAAACTCGCTCGGCTGTTCGAGCGACTCTTGGCAATCGAAGTCACGATCAATTTAGAGCATGAACAGAATCCCAGCGTGGATATTCGGGTCTCGGCGGAACATAAGCACGACTTCGTGGCCACCGAGCAGTCGACCAGCATGATGGCCGCGCTCGATGGCGTCATTCACAAACTGGAACAACAACTGCGGAAGTATAAAGAAAAAGTTCAGGACCACCACCGCACGACGGGGTCTCGACACGAGGCCACGTCTTTAGAGGGGGAACCTGGCGGCGAGTAATTGCTCTGCGAGCGTCCACTTGCAAGTACGGCGGCAAACATTCAGATGGCGCGCTTTAGGACACGGCGAGAAAGGAAAATGAGGGTATGAAGTTTGGCGATTTTGTCAGCAGCGAAGCAATCCGAGCTGAGCTGACCGCGGAGGACAAGGAAGGCGCCATTCGCGAGATGATCGGGGCGCTTCTCAAAGCCGGAAGGATCTCCAGCGACGAGGTGGAAAGCATTGTCAAAGCGATTATGAAGCGCGAAGAGTTGGGTAGCACCGGAATCGGACGCGGCGTGGCCGTTCCGCATACCAAGCACCCCAGCGTCCAGCGCCTGGTGGGCACGGTCGCGGTCAGCAGCGAAGGAATCGATTTCAACAGCCTCGATGGCGAGAAGGTACAGCTCTTCTTCCTGTTGATCTCGCCTCCCGATCGGCCCGGCGATCACTTGAGGGCGCTAGAAAACATCTCTCGACAACTCCGCGACGACACCTTTTGTAAGTTTCTGAAACAAGCGACAACCGCCGAAGACATCCGGCAACTGCTGGACGAGGCCGACAACAACGGCTTCGTCTCGTAGCGGCGCCGGGCGAGCGGACGGACAAGTAGCCCATGGCGGGCTCGCTCCGAGCACTTGCCCCGTTGGGTCAATCGAAGTGGATCGAATGTAGCACTATGGCTGATGGTACCCTTGCTCGACACGTGGTTATCACCAACCCGCAAGGATTACACGCGCGGCCGGCCGACATGTTTGTCAAATTGGCCTGCCGGTATCAGTCGAGAATTGAAGTGATCAAAGACGGCGAGCGGGTGGACGGCAAGAGTATCTTGAACATCCTCACGCTGGCCGCGGTCGAAGGCACGCGGTTGGAAATCGAGGCCACCGGGCCCGATGCCGAAGCAGCCCTCGACGCGTTGGCGGAGCTGGTCCAGACCAACTTCGCGGAAAATGGAACCATGGAATAACAGCAGTCGCGCACCGCTCGGATCGATCTCGTCAGAAAAAGTCGAGCGACCAGAACGGTGCCGACGGGGTGATTCGCCGACAGCGCGGCGCGCCGCGGGCCTTGACAAGGCACGCGGATGAGTGGTCGATTGCCTTTTTTACGCCGGTGGATCGACCGAGCACGGATTAACGGCGCATGCCACGGGCATCATGCCCGCGCGTCGTCTGGCTTTCACGGGCCGGACAGCAAGCGGCACGCGAGGCGTCATTCGGCTCGGCCGAGGCATCAGGCCCGAAGCGGCCGATCGTTTCCCACTCGAGTGTCGCCAAGAGCGTCACATGCAAAGACTACAGGGTATTGCCGTTTCGCCCGGCGTGGCCGTGGGCGAGGCGCTGATCATGGGCAACGAGGGATTTCGCATCCCTCGGCGGTTCGTGGCGCGCGATGCGGTCGAGCACGAGCTGGAACGGCTCGACGACGCCATCCGCGCCGCGGGAAGCGAAATCGACCGCAACCGCCAGGCCGTTTCACGCGAACTGGGCGACCAATATGGCGCCGTCTTCTCCGCCCACCTGCAGATGTTGCGCGATCCGGCGCTGCGCACCGAACTGGACACTATGGTCCGTGAGCGGCACTACTCGCCCGAGTACGCCGTGAGCCGCGCCCTGCGCCGCTATGCCAAAGTCTTTCAATCGATTGAAAGCGGCTATCTGGCCGAGCGGGCCAACGACATTTTCGACATCGAAAAACGTCTGCTGCGCAACCTATTGGGGCGCCGCCGCGAGGAACTCTCGCAATTGATTTCGCCCGTCGTGGTGTTGGCGCACAATCTTACCCCCAGCGAAACGGCCAATCTCAGCCGCGATTTTGTCCGCGGGTTTGTCACCGAAGTCGGCGGGCCGGGCAGCCATACGGCGATCGTCGCTGAAGGCTTGGAAATCCCGGCCGTCGTCGGCACCGGCCCTTTTCTGACCGACGTCTCCGGCGGTGACCTGGTCATCATCGACGGCGACCATGGGCTCGTGATTCTGCAGCCCGACGAAGAGACGATTGCGCTCTATCGGCACGAAGCCGAACAAAACCGCAGCCGGGCCCAGCGGCTGGAAACCTTGCGCGAGCTGCCGGCCGAAACTGCCGACGGCGTCCGCGTCGAGCTGTTCGGAAATATCGAGTTTCCTCACGAAGTCCACCAATGTGTCGATCGCGGCGCCGACGGCATCGGGCTGTACCGCACCGAGTTCTTGTACTTGGGCTGCGACGCCGAGCCCGACGAGCAAGTGCATTACGACGCCTACTCCCAAGTCCTGAGCGAAATGCGGGGGCGGCCCGTCGTGCTGCGAACCTGCGACCTGGGGGCCGACAAAGTCTCGTCGGATGCCGACGATGCCCGCAACCCGGCGCTGGGCTTGCGCAGCATCCGCTTGTCGCTGAAAAACTTGCCCTTGTTTCGCGTCCAGCTTCGCGCGGTCCTGCGGGCCAGCATGCTGGGCGACCTGCGACTGATGTTCCCGCTCGTTTCGACGCTCTTGGAGTTGCGCCAAGCCAAAATGGTGCTGGCCGACGTGATGGAAGATCTTGACGAAGAGGGCATACCGTTCAATCACGATCTGCCGGTGGGCATGATGGTCGAGGTGCCCTCGGCGGTGCTGATGATCGATCAGTTCGTCGAGGAAGTCGATTTCCTCAGCATCGGCACCAATGATTTGAGTCAATACACGCTGGCCGCCGATCGCAGCAACAAGGACGTTGCCGCTTTGTATAGCTCCGCCGATCCGGCCGTGTTGCGCCTGATTCGAATGGCGATCCAAACCGCCGACCACAAGAGCGTGCCGATCAACGTTTGCGGACAGATGAGCGGCAATTCGATCTTTACCATGCTGCTATTGGGCATGGGATTGCGGCGATTCAGCGTTACGCCCAGCTCGATTCCCGAGATCAAAAAAGTTTGTCGCACCGTGACCATCGCCCAATGCCAAAGCGTGACCGAGCGGGCGATGGCCATCGAAAATGCTCGAGACATCAAGAATTATCTACGCGAGGAACTAAAAAAAATCCTGCCCGAATTGGTCGTGTAGGTACCAGCGATGGAAGGCAAGAGACATTGTGCCATCCCGTCTCCCACCGCGAGCGGGAGCACCACGGCTGCTCCGATTTCATAAACCATCAACGTGAGAGATGCGCGCAGCAGCGCGAGCAGGAGAACCCCATGCAGGAAGAATTCGGGCACGAGGTCGTCGACGCCCCCGCCTCTCTCGAACCACCCCACACTCATCACTCGCGGGCCCGCGCGCCCGCCGCCGAACACAGAAAGCCCGCAAGAATGAAGCAAGAAATGTTGATCAACGTCGCACAGCCGGAAGAATGCCGGATCGCGATCGTTGAAGACGGATCCTTGGAAGAGCTGTACATCGAGCGCACCAGCCAGGACAATTACGTCGGGAATATTTACAAGGGCAAAGTCGTCAACCTGGAACCGAGCATTCAGGCCGCGTTCGTCGACTTCGGCGTGGGACGCAACGGCTTCCTGCACATCAGCGACATCGAACCGCAGTATTATCGCCAGGGCGGCTATGATCCCGGCCGGCCGATCGACTCGGGCTTCCGCGGAGCCCGCGCCGATGTCGACCTAGGTGACGACGAGGATGAAGGCGACGAAGTAGGCGACGAAGATCGCCCCGCGCGCAGCCGCCACCGCGCTCCGCGCCCCGGGGCGCGACCGCGCGTCAAACCGCCGATTCAAGATATCCTGCGGCGCGGCGACGAAGTGCTCGTGCAAGTCATCAAAGAAGGAATGGGCACCAAAGGGCCCACGCTCTCCACCTATATCAGCGTCCCCGGCCGCTATTTGGTGCTGATGCCGGCACTGGGCCGCGTCGGCGTGTCGCGCAAAATCGAAGACGACGAAGTCCGCCGCAAGCTGCGCGACGTGATGCTGGAGTTGAACCCTCCCAAGGGACTTGGCTTCATCGTCCGCACCGCCGGTATCGATCGCACCAAGCGCGAGCTATCGCGCGATCTGGCGTACCTGCTGCGGCTGTGGAAGGTCATCGTGCGGCGGATCAAGAAATATCCGGCGCCGATCGACATCTACGAAGAAAGCGACATGATCATTCGCACGATTCGCGATATTTTCACCGGCGACGTCGATTCGATCTTCATCGACGAACCCTCCGCTTACGAGCGCGCCAAGGAGTTTTTGCAAATCGTCATGCCGCGGTACGTCAACCGCTTGCAATTGTATGAAGGCAAAGAGCCGCTGTTCCACAAATACAATCTCGATCGCGAAATCAGCCTGATCCACCAGCGCAAAGTGCCCCTGCGGCAAGGCGGTTCGATCGTGATCGATCAAACCGAGGCGCTGGTGGCCATCGACGTCAACAGCGGCAATTTCCGCGCGGACGACTCGGCCGAGGAAACGGCCTACCAGATGAATTTGCTGGCCGCCCGCGAAATCGCCCGCCAGTTACGCTTGCGCGATCTGGGCGGGGTGGTTGTCAACGACTTTATCGATATGCGCAAGGAAAAGCATCGCCGCAATGTCGAACGGGCCCTGCGCGACGCGGTGAAGCGCGATCGGGCTCGCACGAAGATTTTGCGCACAAGCCCCTTCGGCCTGATCGAAATGACGCGCCAGCGGATTCGCCCCAGCCTGAAGCGCAGCGTCTACAAGGACTGCCCGGGGTGCTCCGGCAGCGGAGTGGTCAAGACGGCTGAGAGCATGGCCATCGAGGTGGTGCGGCTGTTGATTTTGGCCACCCAATACGAGGACGTGGCCAAAGTCACGATCACCGTGGCCGACGACGTGGCCACGTATTTGAACAACAAGAAGCGGCGCGAATTGTCGCGGCTCGAGGACGAGAATAAGATGTCGGTGCAGATCTTCGGCGTCGAAGGGGTTTCGCCGGAACACCTGATCCTGGAGTGCCACGATACGCAAGGCCGGGAATTGAAAATTCCCGTGACTTAGCCCTCGACCCTGCAATAACGATTCGCTAAACTAGTGAATTCGTTGCGCGACCAATTAGCGGGAAGTTGCGAAGTCACTCACCCCGCAGCAAGCTGCGAAGCCGAATAGGACTCTCTCATGTACGCAATCATTGTGGACGGCGGACGCCAGTATAAAGTTACCGAGGGCCAGGAGCTGGTCATCGATTATCGCGATGTTTCCTCGGGCGACGCGGTCCAATTCGACCAGGTCGTGGCCTTGAGCAACGGCTCAAAGCTCGATCTGGGCGCACCCACGCTGGGCGGAGCCAAAGTCACGGCCAAAGTCCTGGGCGTGATGCAAGGCCCTAAGCTGACAGTCCA
Organism: Planctomycetia bacterium; assembly: GCA_016200205.1. GTDB lineage: Bacteria > Planctomycetota > Planctomycetia > Pirellulales > PALSA-1355 > PALSA-1355. Next base: position 119 of record JACQFF010000269.1, on the reverse strand, counting down.
AAAATTCCGCCGCCGCAAGACCTATCGCCGCAAAACGGGCCATCGCCAGCTCTATACCAAGGTCCAGATCGAAAAGATCACCGCCGGCTAATACGGCTTCCCCTCGCGGGAGAGGGAGG
>JACQFF010000005.1 GCA_016200205.1 Planctomycetia bacterium | reverse complement strand
GCTTGCACGCTGTGCTACCTTGCAGCCGCGTGCGCCCGCCAATCCGCAGGCACCGCCCACGCAACACGCGATTTGCACGCTTGGCACCTGGTGGCAATTGACGCGTTAAGGCCAAGCGGATAAATTAGTTGGCTCGCCTCTTCGAACGGTCCAAAGAGGGCGAATGTCCCCTATTGACCGAGATTTACGCCTAACGCCGGACGGTCCCCCATGCCGGGGGCAAGAGCCGGTGTGCCTTGTTGAGGAGTTTTTTTCGTGGCACCAATCCTGGTGAAGCAACTCATTGAAGCAGGGGTCCATTTCGGCCATCGGGCAAGCCGCTGGAATCCCAAAATGCGGCCCTATATCTACGCCCGGCAAAACCTGATCCACATTATCGACGTCCGCGAAACGATTCGTGGCCTGCTGCGCGCCAAAAAATACCTCAAGCAGGTCGCCGGCGGCGGCAGCCTGGTGTTGTTCGTCGGGACGAAGCGGCAGGCGGGCGAAACGATCGAACGCGAGAGTGAGCGCTGCGGCATGCCCTACGTCAGCGATCGCTGGCTGGGCGGCACGCTCACGAATTTCCGCACGATTCGCAACCGGCTAACCCGACTGGAACAGCTCGAGCAATTGCGCTCCAGCGAACAACTGGCTACGTATTCCAAAAAGATGCAGTCGGCCCTGACTCGTGAATTTCGCAAGATGTATCGCAACCTGCATGGCATGCGGACCATGAATCGTTTACCCGAATGTCTGGTCGTGATTGATCCCAAGAAGGAGCGAAACGCGATCAAGGAAGCACAAAAACTGGGGATCACGACCGTCGCCTTGATCGACACCGATAGCGATCCGGACGTGGTCGATCTGCCCATTCCCGGCAACGATGACAGCATTCGTTCCATCGAACTGATCGTGCAACAGTTGGCCGACGCGATCCTCGAGGGCAAGTCCAGCACGGGCGACATGGAACAGCAGAAATTCGAAGTCGGCGATACCCAAGCGGTCGGCTAATCGGGTCGATCTAACCGCCGGCGGATTCGTCGCGCGGCGCGAGCGGTCGGCGCGGCGCGTGTCTCGTCCACAGCGCGGGTGCGACGGTATACACTCAGTCGAGCAGCAAAACACAACCAGCATCGAGATGATTTGAGGGGATTCTTACCATGGCAGATATCAGCGCGGCCGCTGTCAAATCGCTGCGAGACAAGACCGGCCTGCCGATGATGAAGTGCAAGGAGGCTTTGCAGACCACCGGAGGCGACGAGCAAGCGGCCATCGACTGGCTGCGCAAGGACAATATCAAGATTCAAGAAAGTCGCATCGGACGCGAAACGTCTTTCGGCCGGATGGGACTCTACACCGATTGGGAGCGCGGAGTCGGCGCTCTGGTCGAGTTGCTTTGCGAAAGCGCGCCGGTGGCCGGCAATGCCGAGTTCATCGCCGTGGCCAACGACTTGGCCAGGCAGCTTGCCTTGGGCAAGGGCGCGTCGACGGCCGATGACCTGCTGGAGCAGAGCTCGCCTTCCAAGAGCGGCCAGACTCTCAAAGATCAAATGCTCGACCTGGCCAACCGCATTCGCGAGGTGTTCAAAGTCGGCCGGATCGTTCGCATCAACGGCACGTGCGGCGGGTACGTGCACCACGCCGGTAAGACCCACGGTGTGCTCGTTGAGGTCAGCGGCGGAAACCCCGAAGCGGCCAAAGACGTCTGCATGCACATCGCGGCCATGCACCCCCTGGTGCTCTCGAAGGAAGATCTCGAGCCGGCGGCCATCGACAAGGAGCGAGAAATCCTCTCCGAGGGCGCTCGCAAGGAAGGCAAACCGGAAAACATTATCGCTAAAATGGTGGAGGGCCGGCTAAGGAACTTCTTTGCCGAACGCGTCCTGTTGGAACAGCCGTTTGTGAAGGACGATAAAAAAACCGTCGGCAAATTCGCGCAAGATGTCGGCATGAAAGTCTTGCGATACATCCATTGGGAGTTGGGCAAGTAACACGATAAAGCTTGCGAATCCGCCGCGGCGGAAGGGGAGTGGATCGCTATGGCCGAACGCAACGCGCCGGATGATGGTAGTCGTTATCGCCGCGTCGTCTTAAAACTCTCCGGCGAGAGTTTTACGCACGCTGGCGAGCGCGGCATCAGCATGGACGAGGTCGTGACCATCGCCCAACAGGTCTTCAAGGCTGCCCAAAGCGGCGTGCAATTGGCCATTGTCATCGGCGGCGGCAATATTCTTCGCGGCGCCCAGTTCACTGCCGGCACGTCCAGCATCCAAGAGGCCACGGCGCATTACATGGGCATGCTGGCCACGGTCATCAACGGACTGGCACTGCAAGACGCTCTCGAATCGCTGGGCTGTGAGACCCGATTGCTGACCGCGATTCGCATGGATGGGGTCGCCGAACCGTACATCCGCCGCCGGGCCCGCCGGCACCTGGAAAAAGGTCGAATCGTCATTTTGGCCGCCGGCACCGGTAGTCCGTTTGTCACGACCGATACGGCCGCCGCTCAACGGACGTTAGAGTTGGAAGCCGACATCCTGCTCAAAGGCACTCGCGTCGATGGCGTGTACAGCGACGATCCGGAAAAAAACCCGCATGCCCTGCTCTATAGCGAACTGAGCTACAATGCCGTCCGGGAGCAAAACTTGCGGGTCATGGATCCCACGGCGATTGCTCAGTGCATGGAACACGACATGCCGATTTTGGTGTTCAACTTCAAAAAGGAAGGCAACATCGAGCGAGCGGTCAACGGGGCTCGCATTGGAACGCTCATTAGCAGCCAAGTTGCGATAACGAAATAAGCCGCTGGTGTTGGCGTCGCAGCCGCCAGGCCGCCCTTATGAGAGGCAGTTTCGATGAGTGTCGAAGAGATCCTGCTCGATACCGAAGAGCGGATGGAAAAAGCGCTGGCCAAGCTGAAGCAAGACCTGGCCGGCATTCGCACCGGCCGAGCCAACCCGGGCCTGGTCGACTCGCTGCGCGTGGAAGTTTATGGCTCGCCCACGCCGATCAAAGCCATCGCTTCGGTCGGAGCCCCCGAGGCAACGCAGATCGTGATCCGGCCCTTTGATCCGGGTACCCTGAAGGACATCGAAAAGGCGGTCCAGGCCAGCGGTCTGGGGCTGAATCCGCAGAACGACGGCCGCCTGATTCGGATCAATGTGCCGCCGCTCTCGACCGAGGTCCGCCGCAAGCTATCGGGCCGCATTCGCGAATTGACCGAAGAAACCAAAATCGCCGTTCGCAACGTCCGCCGCGATGGCAATAAGACCGCCGACCAAGAGCAAAAAGACAAGCGCATGACCGAGGACGAGCGCGATCAGGTGAAAGAAGAGATCCAGGACCTGACCAAGAAATTCGAAACCATGGCGACCGATTTGGCGGGAGCCAAGGAAAAAGAAGTCATGGAAGACTAAACTAACTGCCGCCGACGGCTCGACCGGCAGCTCGGAAAATTGCCCCATGCACCGCATCGCAATCTGGCTTGCCGCTCTCGGAGTCTTGTGTTTGGCCAGCAATATCAGTCCTTCGCTCGCCGCCGAACAAACCGCGCCCGCCCTGGCGGCCCAGCGCGTCGCCGGACCGGGAATCCTGGTGATCGCGCACCGTGGCGATTGCAGAGTAGCGCCCGAAAACACATTACCGGCCTTCGCCTCGGCCCTGAAAGCCGGGGCCGACCTGGTTGAACTCGATTACTACCACTCCGCCGACGGTGTTCCGGTTGTGTGTCACGACGCCGATCTGGACCGCACGACCAACGCGACAGCACTGTGGGGGGGCACGAAGTTGAAGCTCAGCAGCAAGAACCTGACGGAGCTCCGACAACTCGACGCGGGAAGCTGGTTCGGCCAGCGGTTTGCCGGCACGCGGATTCCCACGTTGGCCGAAGCGCTCGACACCATCCAAGCCGGCTCGATGACGCTGGTGGAGCGCAAAGACGGGGATCCGGCCACGTGCATCGAGTTGCTCAAGCAAAAGAAATTACTCGATCGAGTGGTCGTCCAATCGTTCGATTGGGATTATCTGGCGGAGTGTCGTCGCCTCGCTCCGAAGCTGACAATGGCGGCTTTGGGGGATAAGAAGCTGGATTCGGCAAGGCTCGACAAAATCGCCAAAACGGGTGCCAGCGTCGTGGCCTGGGAAAACAAGAACACGGATGCCAGCACGATCGCAGTTATTCACGCGCGAGGCTGGAAAGCCTGGGTCTGGACGGTTGACGATCCCGCGCGGATCGGCCAACTCGTGGAGGCCAAAATCGACGGCATCATCACGAATCGGCCGTCTCAAACCCGCGCGGCGGTTCGGGCTGCCCGGCCCGGGCAATAGACCGGGGACCGGGCGAGAAAACCGCGGCCCCAGCAGCCGTATCTGGCTCGCTCTTGGCGGTTTAGGCTCGGACTCGCCTTGACCAGTTTCTGCCGCAGTTCGTATATTGCCCGCCCCCGGGCGAGCCACGAGGGCTCCAACCAAGGATTTTTCGAACTGCGTCGGTGGATGGAGAAATTCGCTATGGATGGCAATCGTTCCAAGGGCGGATCTACGCGCTACGTCCGCCTGGTCCACAGGGCAGGATGGTTTCTCAGCGGCATGGCGGTGCTCGGAGTCTGTCTGCTGTTTCGCTCGTATGCCCCGGCAGGATCCGCCAGCGCCAAACCGCCCGCGAAGCAACCTGCCGGCGGTGTAAAACAAGTTTCCGCCAGCGAACCGAGTTCCAAGCCCGCGGCGGCCATTGCCGCCGCTGGAGCGCCGGTCAAGAAGCCTCCGGTCGCGGCCGTCGTGAACAATGAGCCGATCAGTCGCGAAGACCTGGCCCGCGAATGCCTGATGCACTACGGAACCGAGATTTTGGAGACCATAGTCAACCGGACATTGATTCTGACCAGCTGCCAAGAGCGCAACATCGTGATAACCGATCGGCAGGTCGACGAGGAGATCGACCGCATGGCCCGCAAGTTTTCCTTTACCAAAGACCAATGGCTCAAGACGCTGGAAAAGGAGCGCGGCATCAAGCCGGCCCGCTACGCCAAGGACATCATATGGCCGACGCTCGCATTGCGTGAATTGGCAAAGAACCAACTGACGGTCAGCCAGCGAGAGCTCGATGAGGCGTATGAAAGCGAATTTGGCCCGGCCGTCAAAGTGCGGCTGATCGCGATCGACAATCCTGAAAAGGCCCGCCAGGTCCACGCCGAAGCGGTGGCCAAGCCGGAGGAATTCGGCTCGTTGGCCAAGAAGTATTCCAAGGACGCCAATAGTGCCAGCGCCTATGGACTGATCCAGCCGATTCGCCGGCATATGGGCGATTCCAAGTTGGAAGCGGTCGCCTTTGCACTGAAAAAGGGCGAAGTTTCCAAGATCATCGCCGTGGGCGAAATGAGCGTCTTCGTCAAATGCGAAGAGCACCTGCCGCCGCGCCAGGCCGATCGTGCCAAGTACGATCCTCTGCTTATCGATGCGTTGAAAGACCGTAAATTGCGCGCCGCCGCCGGCGACGTATTCAAACAACTGCAGAAAGAGGCGGTGGTGGAAAACATCTACAACGACCCGGTAAAGAGCAAGCAAATGCCGGGCGTGGCGGCGACCATCAATGGCCAAAAAATCACGATCCGGGATTTGGCCGAAGAGTGCATCGAACGCCACGGAGAAGACGTGCTGCAAGGCACCATCAATCGCCGGTTGTTGGACCAGGCCCTGCGAAAAAAGAATCTCAAGGTCAGCGATGCCGACGTGGAAGGGGAGATCGGCCGAGCGGCGATTGCGATGGGTAAAACAATGCCTTCCGGCGAACCGGATATCGAGGCCTGGCTGGAGCAAGTCACCAAAGGCGAAAACATAACGCGCGATTTGTATGTGCGGGACGAAGTTTGGCCGTCGGTGGCTCTGAAAAAAATTGTCGGAAACAACGTGCAAATCACCGAGGAAGACCTCAAACGCGGCTATGAAGCCAACTACGGCCAGCGCGTGCGCTGCCGGGCCATCGTGGTCAACAACCAGCGCCGGGCTCAGGAAGTTTGGGAAAAGGCCCGCGATAACCCCACGGTCAAGAATTTTGGCGACCTCGCCGAGCAATACTCGATGGAAGCCACCAGCCGTTCGCTCCGCGGCGAAGTGCCGCCGATCCAGCAGCACGGCGGGCAGCCGCTGTTGGAAAAAGAAGCCTTCAGCCTCAAAAAAGGCGAGCTCTCCGGCGTCATCCAGGTCGGCGACACCTACGTGATCTTGCTTTGCGAAGGCCGCACTGAGCCGGTCAAAACTCGATTCGAAGAGGTCAAGAAATTCCTCTACGAGGATATTCACGAGAAGAAACTGCGGATTGCCATGGCCAAGGCCTTCGAACAAATGAAGGAAAACGCGCACGTCGACAATTACCTGGCCGGCAACATCAAAATGACCAAGAAAGAAGAACAAGACGTGGCGGCCAACGCTCACATCCCGGTGCCTCAAGTCCGCAAGCGCTGAACCGGCGGCGAACATTTCGCTCTCTCGGGCTGTCCTGCTCGGAATGGCCGGCGGCTTCGTGGCTCTGCCCAAGGCCGGCTTGAAGCCATGCCGCTCGCATCACGCGAGCCGTGAGGCGCGCGATCCGTGGGCGTTTCTTTTCGTGCCCAGTCCGGTTATTCTAAAGCATTGCACAAGGGCCTGAGGTTTTCCCTCGCGAGCCGATCGATGAGTCACGAACACGAAACCGACAACCCGGTGAACAACACCGCGCCTTTTCAGATCGAAGTTGCCGATCGCGTCAAACGGCTGCCGCCGTACCTGTTTGCGCGGATCAACGCGGTAAAATATCAAAAACGCCGCGCCGGCGACGACGTGATCGATTTGGGCATGGGCAACCCGTCCGATCCGCCCGAAGCACTGGTGATCGAAAAATTGGCCGAGGCAGCCCGCGACGAGCGGAACCACGGCTATAGCAAGGCCACGGGCATCATGAACTTGCGCCGCGAGGTGGCCAGCAAGTACCTGAAAAAATATGGCGTGCGGCTCGATCCGGAAGGTGAAGTCATCGTTTGCCTGGGTTCCAAGGAGGGATTCAGCCACATCTGTCTGGCGCTCGTGGGACCGGGCGATACGGCCATCGTGCCGGCGCCGTATTTTCCGGTACACGTGTACGCGGTCGCTTTGGCGGCGGCCAACGTGATCTCGCTGGAAGTGGCCGACAGCGAAAAGTTTCTTGCCAACGTGGCCTATACTTGCCAGCATCTACATCCGAAACCCAAACTGCTGATTCTCAACTATCCGCACAATCCTTCGTCGGTGACGGTTGAGCCGGAATTCTTTGTCGACGTCGTCAAGCTCGCCCGCCGGTACGGATTCATGGTGATTAGCGACTTTGCCTATGCCGACGTGGCCTTCGACGGTTATTTGCCCCCGAGCTTTTTGTCAGCCCCAGGCGCCAAGGACGTCGGCGTCGAGTTTACCACCATGAGCAAGGGCTACAACATGGCGGGCTGGCGGGTGGGATTTTGTGCCGGCAACCCCGAGATGGTTCGCGCGCTGGGCACGATCAAGACCTATTACGATTACGGGATGTTTGCCCCCATCCAAATTGCCGCGATCGTGGCGCTGCGGCATACCGAAGCCGCGGTCGAGGCCCAAAGCGCTCTTTATCAACGGCGGCGCGACGTGTTGTGCGAGGGGCTACGGCGCATCGGTTGGGATATTACGCCGCCCCGAGCCGGCATGTTTGTGTGGGCCAAGATTCCCCAGCCGTGGGCCAGCCAGATGGACACCATGCAGTTTGCCACCAAGCTACTCGAAGAGGGCGATGTCGCGGTCAGCCCCGGCAGCGGCTTTGGCCCGGCCGGCGAGGGTTATTTGCGGCTGGCATTGGTTGAAAACGAAAATCGGCTGCGGCAGGCCGTCCGCCAAATCGGCCGCTGCTTAGGCGGCGAAGTGCGCCCCTCCGGGGCCATTGCCGGCGATCCCCGCGCGGCTGGATAATTGCCCGCTAAAGCACCGCTCAGTCCGCAACCAGGGCCGTTTATGCGGCTCGTTCCGAATTGCCGATCTGCATGAATCATTGCGCGCTGGTCCGTCAATTGGGGTGTCGGCTAGTTTGTAATGGGTCCGACCTGAAACAAGCTATATTTTGCTTGGATTCTGTTCCCGCGCGATTGCGCGCAAGCACTCACAATTCACATCCACGCCATGCGGTCCGCCCAATTTCAGCTCCATGCCCAGTTCGAAGAACGTCATTGGTGGTTCATAGCGCGCCGGCAAATCCTGACCACGGTGGTCAACGCCGTCCTGCCTCCCTCGCCCCAAACCACGATTGTTGACGTCGGTTGCGGCACGGGAGCGAATTTGGCCGGCCTGGCCGGGCAGTATGAGTGCGTCGGCATCGACTCGTCGTTCCAGGCCGTCCGTCTGGCTAGCGTCCGATTCCCCGACGTCCGCTTCATTCATGGCCGCGCCCCAGCCGACCTCGGCGGCATCATGGACCGAGCCCGCCTGGTGCTCTTGACGGACGTGCTGGAGCATGTTTCGGACGATTTCCAACTGTTTTCAGAACTTATGGCCGCGACGCAGCCGGGAACGCTCTTCTTGCTTACCGTCCCGGCTGACCTGAACCTTTGGAGCGAGCACGATCTGGCGTTCGGGCATTACCGGCGGTACGATCTGGAGCGATTCGAGCAGATTTGGCAGGGGTTGCCCGTCAGTCCGTTGTTCGCTTCGCACTTCAACACGCGGCTCTACCCGATCATCAAGACAATTCGAACTTGGACTCGCTGGCGCGGACGCTCGGGCGGACTGGCGGGGACCGATTTTCGGCTTCCCAACCCGTTGAGCAACAAATGGCTCACTCGATGCTTTGCCGGTGAGCGGCACAAGTTGGCCCGCCTGGCTCAAGGAGAGCGGCTCACGCCGTATCGGTTTGGCGTAAGCCTGATGGCCCTGTTGCGGCGTGAAGCGGGACCGATCGAGCCGCGCCATAAACCGCTCTACGTGGCGGGCGATCATCACGATCCGGCCGCGGAACTGGTTACCGCCGACGCCTACTGACGCCTGGCATGCCAATCTCGCAGGGGCGGAACAACGGGAGCCCCGGAATCCTCGGAGCTTCGGCTGGCGCGGCCCGATATTGACATTACAGATATCAATGAATCCGCAAACGTGCGCGGTTGCCGCTGCCCGCGCTTCAGATTGCCTGCGCGCCGCGGCATCCTATTCGGCCACCGGCGGCCACGTTATAATAGTCGAGCCTTGCGCCGGCCTGAGATCTTGATTTGGGGGAGAGCGCAAAAAAAATAGAGGGCTCTTGCTCGCCGGGGCAAGAACCCTCTGGGTTGGCTGTCCGAATAGGCGGCAAATAATCCGCTGTTTCCGGAGACCCACAGCCGTAAACTCCCTATCGGGCCATCGAGGGAGAGAACTTTAACACCGAGACCGCCGGACCGCGCCACCGCATGGCACTCCGCGGTTTGGCCGGCATAAGCCGAAGCGTTTACCCTGTTTGAAGTCTCGCGCGGGAAATTCTAAAGCATCATGAAAGTTGCGAAGCTGGCCTTGGAAGACGGAACGATTTTTACAGGCGCCTCATTCGGTGCGGAAGGAGAAGTCGACGGCGAGGTGTGTTTCAATACCTCAATGACCGGATATCAGGAAATCTTGACCGACCCTAGTTACCGCGGTCAGATCGTCACGATGACGTATCCGGAAATCGGCAATTATGGCGTGAATGCCGAAGACGTGGAAAGCGGCCGTCCGCATTTGGCCGGTTTCGTGGTTCGCAATCACAGCAGCGTGGCCAGCAACTTTCGCGCCAGCGGTGAGCTCGAGGAGTATCTGTCCCGAGCGAACGTCGTGGGGATCTCGGGCATTGACACGCGGGCCCTGGTGCGGCAACTGCGCGAATACGGTGCGCTTAAGGGCGTGCTGTCCACCACCGACTTGAATGACGAGAGCCTGGTGGCCAAGGCTCAGGCCAGCCCCGGACTGGTTGGACGTGACTTGGTGCGCGAGGTCGTGCCGAGCATGCCGCGGGATTGGGATGAACGTTTGAGCATTTGGTCCAAGCTCCCTTCGCGATCGCCGGCCAAAAGGCCCTTGAATGGACGAGATCCGCACGTCGTGGCTTTGGACTACGGCATGAAATGGAATATCGCCCGGCACTTGTGCGATTTGGGTTGTCGCGTGACCGTGCTGCCCGGCACCGTTTCGGCCGCGGAAGTGCTCGATCGCATGCCTGATGGCGTATTCCTATCCAACGGCCCGGGCGATCCCGAGCCGTTGACTTATGCAATCAATACGATCCGCGGCCTGTTGGGAAAAACCCCAGTTTTCGGCATCTGCCTGGGCCACCAATTGCTATCGCTGGCTTGTGGCGCAACGACGTTCAAACTCAAGTTTGGGCACCGCGGAGCGAACCAGCCAGTGCAGAATCTGGCCAGCGGCCGCGTGGAGATCACGTCGCAGAACCACGGATTCGCCGTGGCGGAAGACAATCTGCCCTCGACGCTGGAAGTCACGCATCGCAATTTGAACGATCGCACGATCGAGGGCGTGCGCCACCGCGAGTTGCCGGCCTACGGCGTGCAATACCATCCCGAAGCATCCGCCGGACCGCACGATAGCAATTATCTGTTTGGCACGTTTTGGGAAATGATCCGTAAAGGCGCGTAGAGGCTAGGTTTCGAACAGCACGCAGATCACGTCAATCGCCGAAACGGCGCGCCCGGAACGCGCGGGATCGCCGTCGACGCATTCGGTCCAGATCGAAAGGGCGCACCGCAGGTATTGTTCTCGCGACTGATCGACCAGGTCTTCGTCGAGTTCTTCAGCGGCTAACGGCCATAGCACTTCCAACTCGCCCAACGCCCGATGGTCGCCGGCTATGGCGGCAAAAATCAGGTCGTCGATCCGTTCGAGCAGTTCCAGCACGGCGGGCGGTTGCCCCGCGAGCGCTTTGGCCAAACCCTCGAGACTGTCAATCCGCGCGGAATTGGCCACGGCCATCGTGCGTTTCATTCGAACGTGCGCTCCGTCGGCGCGCTGATTCGTTGAACTACTTTCGGCCGCGGCGACCGTCTTCGGCGCGGGTTGCCGCGACGAATCGCCCACACTGGTTGAACGAACCGAACTGGATTGCAGCTTCGCCAGCACCTGTTCGCCCAGGAGGTGAAGATTGGCGCAATCCAACCCTGGCCGCGGCCGTTCAAGCTGCGCGGCCAATAGAGATAACTTGCCCGAGCCCAGGATCTGCGCCACGCAGCCGGCCCAACCCTCCCACAAATTGTTGGAATGATCGACGGTTCTGAAGTCCAGCAGGGTGATACCCTGGCGGGCAATGGATCGCCAGCGTGAGGAATCGCCCGGCAGCGCAGAAATGCGCACGGCGCGGTTGGGGGAAAACTTCAGCCCGGTCGAGAAGGAGAATTCCGCTCGGCACTCGATCGGCAGCAGGTTGATAAGGCCCGCGAATAACTGCTCGGCCTGGTTTCCCGCAGCCACGGCCAAGCGGTCGCTGGCCAGTGCCGCCTGTACCAGGGTTGCCATCGCCGCCGGGCCGGGATTGCGTCCCAATTGGGACAACAGGGCCAAATCGACTGCGGAGGAGCGGCCGCTCAAGCGGAGAGGCTCCAGAACCTCGGGAATCTTCTTGCCCACGCTCAGCGCCCCGCTGGCCGTGGCCGCGCGCAAAATCGCAAAAGGGTTGTTGGAAAATCGCGCCAACAACTCCGGCGGAACCAACAGAAACTGGGTGTAAACTTGCGCACCGCCGCGCCCGCTGTATTCGGCGCCGGCCAACGTGGTCCGTGAAACGCAGTAGGCGCCGCTGGACAGCCGATGGAAATTCGTGCTCATCGGTTCGCCGGGCATTTCCAAAAGGGAATCGTGCGAGGGTCCCCACACGGCCAATTCGCGGGCGTCGTCTTCCGATAGCCCGAGGCTGCGGCCCGCAAGTTGATAGCCCTCGGCGCGGTCCGTTTGAGCCGACGTAAAGATTGCCTGTTCGATCGGCACTTGTCGATTCCCTACGGGTTAGTTCACGCTTGGCCCGGCTCAAATGCGAATTTCAAATGACGTTTTCGACCAGCCATTCGAAAGGTTCGACGATCCCTCGCGGCTCGACGCGCAGCGGTATACTTTGCAGTCCCCCGCCGTGCGTGGCCCGCTGAGCGCAAGCACCAGCTACTCCGGCCGCAAAAAAACGGTGCTTGCGAAACCGCTGTTGACAAACTCGCCACAGCCCAGGCGCATGCCGCTCGGCGTAGCCGGTCGGATCATCAAAGCACGACTCGCACTGATCCGCTTTGCTGAAGATCAGAGCCACGGGTCGAGCTCCCCGGTCGTTCTTGGAGTCGCGGCCCACCTCATTCAAATGGCTCAGCAGTTTCATTGTGAAGTAATCTTCGTCGAGCGAACCCGACTGCAATTTCGTGCCATCGATCAACACCAGCACTCCGTCCGAGCGGCTCAACAGCGAATGGATCACCTGGTAGGAGCGTGGATGATCCACCTCCTGGAAGAGCGCCTCGCCCGCGATGTCGGGAATCACCAATTCGATCGGCAATGGGTTGCGCGGAGTGTGAAGTTGGCAATGGGCCCAATTCCAACGGTCCGGCTCGTTGGGGGTCTTGCTGGGGAATTCACAGCGGGCCAATGCGGCCAAGGTGGTTTGTTGCAGGGTCACGGAAAAGCCGCCGCGAGCCGACACCTGCAATTCGTGGGGTCGCCGCGACATCATGTCCAAGAGCATGCCCAAGTAAACGGTTTTTCCCACTCCGCTGGGTCCCAGCGCCGCGAATATGATCGGGTTGACCTTCTGCGACTGCGCTTGATGAGCCAAGATCATCGGCGCGAAGCAGTGCCGGCACACGTCGGCATCCAACGTGTTGCCCTGCTCGCAAATCAGGCAGGCGATGTGGCCCACATGCTGAGCTAGTCGATATGAGTCCAGTTCCAGTGCAATGCCTCGATTCATCGGGGGGCCTCCGCGATTGCAGGTGATTCTTGTGGCAAATGGCCAGGCTCGGCAGAGCTGTCGGTGTTTTTGAGATCGCACATGCCGATCGCGCAGCGAAATCCGATATTGTGCTTGCGCGCCAACGCGTAGTCGCCGCTTCGAAATTGACACGTCGCCTGGGTATCCAAATAGGTATCGTAAGCGCCGCCGCGGACGCTCTTCATTTTTGGCTGCGGGGCGGCATTGGTTTCGGGAGCGGCGTCTTCCAAAATGAACGCGTCGGCCGTCCATTCCCAAACGTTTCCGATCAACTGATGCACGCCGCCGACGCTGACTCCGAGGGGAAATTGGTCGACGCTCACCGTCCGCCCCGGCCCAGACCCCCACAAATTGGCGCGTTCACGATCCATGGCATCGCCCCAGGGATAACGGCGCTCAAGCAGCGGATGTCCAGCCATTGAAACCGGCCAGCTCCCGGCTTTGACCCATTCGGCGTCCGTGCCGAGCCGTTTGCCGGCCCAACGCGCGTAGGCCCGTGCTTCGTACCAGCAAATGCCGACCACCGGGTGATTGGCCTCGCCGTTGGGATAGCCCCCCTTTCGCCAAAAGCGCGGTCCTGGATGGCCGGTTTGATCGACGAAGTCGAGAACGGCGGGCCAAATCTCCTGGTCCCAAATCGCGAGTTGCTCATAGCCACCGCAGGCGACAAACTGCTGAAACTGCGCATTGGTGGCCGGATAGCGGTCCAAGTAATAAGCATCGATCCGCAATGGCGTCCGACGATTAGAGAAACGATTCCCGCCGTCTTCATCGTCGGCCGACGGATGCAGGACGACTTCCCCCGATGGCACCAGGCACATTCCGTCCGCCAGGGCGGCTTGCGTGCGGATCAATTGGCCGGGCGTCAGATTGCCGATAATCTGCGGCCGCAGCAACAGCGCGTACCGCGACTGCGAGAGCATCTCATCAATTAGCGATTGTTCGCCGGCAGGCTTGAGCGGTTTGTCCACCGAGAGTTCGGGCAAGTCGGGCACGGCCTCTGGAAGAGCTTCGATCGGTTCAGGCGCGGGGGCCTTCCTTCGGCAACAGGCCGTCGAGTACGCCGACAAGAGGGTCCCGCACATCCGCTTGGGAATTCGCAACCACGCAGCTCCATAGCCTAGTGCTACTGGTCCGACAACTGAACACATCGACGTAAGAGCATGACTCGATCGCATGAGGGCCTCACATTCAATCCAAGGAGATTTGTCTCTAACCGGAGGAACCCGCCAGCTTGCGGACCTTGTTTTTTTGCAGCAGAGCAAATTGCTCCAAAACTGAGTCGAGCACTACCCCATCGCCTTGCACCCCGCGCGACGGCCGCGCTTGCGGCGGGTCTGCCGGCGGCGTTTGGCCATTGTCGGGTGACGCGCTCGAGCATTGGGCCAAAAGTTCCGACTGCCGTTCCACTGCCCGACGCAACTGCCGCAGCTCTTCAGTCCACAGCTCGCGTTGTTCGGCCATTGCCCGCTTCTGTTCGGCCAGTGCTTCGGAAAGTTCCGCGCCCCGGTTCCGCAACAATTCAAGTTCGCTTTCCATGTGTTCTCGCTCGGTCTCCCCGGCGGTCAATTGTTCGCGTAGATCGGCATCGTCGCGCGGCAAGGCGATCTGATCGCGAAGCCGCGCCAGCTCCGCATGGGCCGAGGCCAGTTCACCGCGAAGCCTTGCCGCGTCCGAGGCCGTTTCGGCCAGCGGGCCGAATTGCCCGCGCAATTGAGCTAATTCGCCGCGCGATTCTTCGCGCTCGGATTCGAGCCGCGCGATTTGGGCGTGGAGCTGCTGATCGCGTTCATTTCGGATTTCCAACCGCTCTTGGCTCTGCGCAGCCTCGGCTTGGGCCTGGGACGCCCGCAGTTGCAGCCCGGCTAATTCGGACTGCATGGCCTCGAGTCGCTGCTGGAGGGCCGTGCATCGGCTCTGGGCATCGGCCTCGGCTCGGGCCCGCTCGGCAAGACGTTGCTCCTGATCAGACAGGTCGCGATTCGCCGCCATGAGTTGCTGCCGACAATCGGCCAGTTCGGCGGAGCGCGAGTCGCACTCGGCCAGGGACTGCTCCAGGCATTCCGAAACCGATTGATAACCAGTCCGCAGTTCTCGAATCGAGGCCTGCAACGGAAATTCGACGGCCTTCGACAATGGCGAGACTTCAAGCGTCACGTTCGAACCCATAGTCCGCGGGGGTTATTTCGCGCAGGCGCGTGCCTTACTTCGAATGGGCAGAGTTCACGCCGACAAAATCCTAAGGCGACCGGTAGATGTGCTATTTGATCGAGCCGCCTTCGGAACTCTACGTCACAGCAGCCAGTCGAGCAAAACGTCAGACTCTGGACGCAAGGCAGGATCGGCAGCGATATAGGGGGGTAGCCGCTGCTGAAACATTCTCTTCGGAGGAAATTATAAATACCTTGCGGGTATAAATTTGTGGCGATTTTCCGAATGCACGGCCTGCGCGGGCCTTGCGGAAAACATAAGATATGGCATGTTTTTAGGCTGTTTAAGGACCCGTCATTCGAATAGGAGAGTTCGCGATGCTGACGAAACGTGTTGTGCTGGCCGCCCTGAGCTTGGGGGCGCTGGTGGTTCTTTCCCAAGCGCAACGGGCGGAAGCACGCCTGACGGCCGAGCCAGTCATGGCTCGATTGATGAACCTGACCTCCACCCAATCGCCAGACTGCTGCGCGCCACAACCAATCTGCTGCCCAACGCCGTGTATCACGTACCGCCATCGAGGCCCGAAATTGTGCTGCGGCTGCTGCCAACCGCCGGTTCCGACGGTGCTTTCGGTGAAGCATCCTTGCACCGGTTGCCCAGTGGAGGTGTCGGTGTGCTTGCCGGCCTGCTGCACCGGCGAACCGAAAGTGTGCTGCGGACCTGGCATCTTGTGCCGCGAAGTCGTGCATTACGACTGGTGCTGCGGCTATAGCGTCAGGGTTGCCTTCAAGCCGTGCGGCGATGTGCTGGTCACGACTTGGGGTCGGTAAACTGGCTTGAGTAGACGAAAACTCGTGAGCCCATCGGCCCGGCAAGATTCAGTCTGCCGGGCCGATTTTGTTGACGGCCGTTGGCGGAGCCGGGATTCGACCGTGGCGGTTTTACCGCGCTGGCTTTATGATGGCCAACGATTGTCATCGGGTCAGCTTTCGAAAGGCCGAGCTTTGGCCAAGAAACGGCGACGTCAGGAGCCAATGTCTGGGCCCCGCGAAACGCGCGCGGCGGAAGCCACCACGATTGCCTGGATGTTGATGGTCACGACCACGCTCTTATGCGCAAGCGGTGCCGCGGTCGTATGGCTCTTCGCAAGGGGTCACGCCGATGCAAAACAAGCGATGGTGCTGGTGCGTCTTCTGCACTTCAGCTCGATCATAACCGCAGCCATGTCGCTGGTGCTGCTGCCGATTGTGCTGAAAATCCGCCAGGAAGCACCACCCCCAAGCATAACCGCCTTCGCCGTGATTGTGGCCGTGCTGCCGATATTGGCGGCCTTTTTTTGAACCGCCATCGCACGAGCGGCAGTCGTCGACTCACTTTTAGGGGGGCGTTATTTCTTGACGGTGGGAAAACCGGCGTCCCGGAGCTGGTCAAACCCGGCGGACAGTGGCCTCACGTCGTAGCCCAACTTCTCCAGAATATTGCCCGCCGGCAGAGCGACTCCCCGGTGTTGAAATTGAGATGGAGGAAGGTCGCTGGAATCGGCGACTTGCGCAGGGCGGAGACTGCCGCGTCAATAAGGATATGGATAAGGAACGAAGCGGCGGCCACGAGTTGGATAGACGCGGCGCTGGGCGCTCATCGCTTTGCGCTGGGAAGCGGCAGCGGCATTCATCTTCCGCCATTGTTGATCGGCTTCTTCGACAACCGAGTGGACGTAGAAGGCGAACTCCGCCTGGCTGATTTTGTTGCTTCTGGCCAGCTTGCTCGCGGAAGCGGCGGCCGATCCGGGTGCATGTTCGGAATCGTTATCTTTGTTGCCCGGCTTTTTGGGTTTCCCGATGATTCCGCCGCGTCCCCACTCGGCGACCGCCGATTCGAGCATCGATTGGGCGTTTCGGAACTCGATTTTGTTCAGCACGTGATTATGGTTTTGGTCCGCGTTTGTGAAAATGCGTTGAGCCAACTGGTCGACTGTCGCCACCTGGTCGGTTTGATCTTGTTGGCCGGCTCCCTTGGCCGGGGCTGGCAGCCAACCCAAGCCCACACTGGCAAGTACACCGAACAAAATCGCGACTGTTTTGCACATGGATGCACCCACTCGCGCGGTTGTCGACTCCCACTTTTTGAGCCTAATGCGGCGACGGCTGCCGCGTCAATCAGGGGCGCGCCGATTTAGCGCCTTCGCCGGATGGGGAGAGGTGCCGCGCGAGGCCCTGGGGAACTAAACCCCCTAGGCCGCGCGAAGTTTTGGATCGGCAACGCCCGAAGCTGCGTTTTCCCAGCGTTTCAACGCGACCGCGGCCAGTGCGCCGCCAAACGCGACGGACAATTTGAGGGCGCAGATGAACTGGTTTTCCCGCCCTACCAGCGGGATACAGTCCAGGTCGCACTCGGGATCGGGCCGCGTCAGATTGAGTGTCGGCGGGACAAAACCGTCTCGCATGGCCAGGACCGTAATGGCCAACTCCACGCTGCCGGCCGCGTTGATGAGGTGGCCCAATATCGACTTGGTGGCGCTCACGCACAGCAGGTCGGCGGCCCGGCCCATCGCGCGGCGAATCGCCCGGGTTTCGGCTATATCGTTTTGCTGCGTGCCGGTGCCGTGGGCGTTGATGTAACCGACCTGGTCCGGTGCCAAGCGCGCCGCGCGGAGCGTTTCGGAAATCAGGTAAGCCAAGGCATCGCTTTCCAGGTCGAGCCCGGTCACGTGGTGCGCGGCGGCCAACAGTTTTCCCCCAGCCAACTCGGCATAGATGCGCGCCCCCCGCGCTAGTGCGTGGCTTAGACGCTCGAGGACGAACATCGCGCCGCCTTCGCCCATCACGAATCCTTGTCGTTTCGAGTCGAAGGGGCGGCAGGCTTGCCGCGGATCGTCGTGATCGGCCAATACCCGCATTTGCTGAAAGCCGGCGGCAAACAAGGGATGGAAACCCTCGGCGCTGCCAGCCAACGCGATGTCGCACTGTCCGTCCTGAATCGCGCGGGCGGCCGAGAGGATCTCGATCAGCCCGCTGGCGCAAGCCGTCGAGTGACAAAGCCGTGGGCCGAGCAAATTGTGACGATTGGCAATCCGCGCGCAGGCCGTGTTGGGCAACCATTGCTCCCACCAGGGTACCGTCGTCGCCGGGTACAAATGGCCCAATCCGATCCGATCGGCGCTCCAGCGACTATCGCCCATGTGGGCACTAATGGCGCAGGCAAAACGCTCCAGGCGAATCGAACCAGGTTCAATCCCCGCGTCATCGAGCGCCTCGTCGGCCACGCGCTCGCACAAGGCCAGCACCTTCAGTTCATCCGGCGCCGAGAGTGGAATGTCGACCGGACCACCGATGAACAGGTTGTCCGGAATTCCGGGCAATCCGGTCAATCGCCGCATCGCGCTGTGCCCTTTGCGCACGGCCTTCCACACGCTCTCGCGGTCGTCGCCGACCGAGGCAATCAAGCCGATGCCGGTGATGACGATTGACTCAGATGGTGAACGCTCGCGTGGCAAGTGAACCTCGGACTGCAAAGCGATATGGTCCGGTCCAAAATCTTCCAATCGCAGGGTGAGTTTTTATGGGCCGCAATGCTCACACAGCTCACCGGGCCGCCAAAAGATCGCGAACTGTACTCGAATCGCGCCGCGCGTGCCAAGCGCAAAGCGCGGTCGCATCTTGTGAGAGCTTCCAAGGCAGCTAGCAACCGCAAAGCGTTGCCCGACCGAAGTGTGCGTCAATGGCAGGAAACTCGGAAATCGCTGAAATAAAAATAATTTGGGCCGCATGGTTGCAAACTCACGAATTATTGATAAACTCCTGTTCGTGGGAAAGAAGCCCATAGATGGCCTTGATTAAGTAATCGAGTGGGAAATTTGCCCACAACAAGAAACGACGATTTGATCATTCGGAGCCAGGGCTCGCTGGCGAAAAACACTCCGGGGAACCCGGCCGCAGCATGTCCGCACCGCAGGAATTTATCCTCGGCGAGTTCCCCAGGACGCTCGACGAACGACACCGCCTTTCGATTCCGCAGGAGTTGGTCGACCCGCTTGTGACCGGTGGGTTCGACTGTATTTTGGCCAAGGAACGGCCCGGTTGTTTGAGTCTGTGGAGCTCCGCCGCGTGGCAAGCCAAGCTCGACGAGGGCGTCGACCTGGTGAAAAGTAAAATCCGAGCTGGAAAGCTGGCGGGACAAATCGAGGAAGTGCAATTACTCAGCCGCTTACTTTCGACGCGGCACAAAACTGTTCAGTTGGCCGGCCGGGGCCGGCTCTCAATTCCTGACGGATTTCGCGAGTTTCTCCAAGTCGAACAAGGAGGAGAGGTGATAGTCGTCGGTGCGGGTGTGTGCGTGGAGATTTGGAACCCGCCCGCCTGGCTGGCCTATCTGGCGGTAGAAATGCCAGGATTTCGACAACTTTTCGACAAACTTTCCGGTTGAGCAACCAACGTCCATGTCCGGCAGTCAGGTTTTCACTGTTTAAACCGCTGCCCGTGTAACCCTTTGGGGATTGCAAGTCGCCAGGGACCGGGCTTTCTTGGCACGGAAGCCAGTACACCCTGCTGCCGGACATGGCGTCTTTTCTTTGAGATGGGTCTCAAATGGCGGTAAGCCCAGGGACGGCCGTCCCTGGGCTTTGAACTCTTACAAGCGCGGATTGAACTCGCGCCGGTCTCAGACTCGCTGGGCCGCCCCGCCACGCGACAAGTGGCGCTCGACCGCGGCGCCGATAAATCCGGCAAACAGCGGATGGGCCGCGGTGGGCTTCGATTTGAATTCCGGATGGAACTGCACGGCCACAAACCAGGGGTGCTCTTCCAGCTCGATAATCTCGACCAGCGAGCCGTCGGGACTGGTGCCCACCACGATCAGGCCATTGGCGGCGAATTGCTGCCGATTGAGGTTGTTGAATTCATAGCGGTGTCGATGCCGTTCGGAGATCAAATCCGTACCGTAACAGGCCGCCACCTTGCTACCGGCGGCGAGATGGGCCGTCTGGGCGCCAAGCCGCATGGTTCCGCCTTTATCGGTGATAGCCTTTTGCTCGTCCAACAGGCAAATCACCGGATAAGGCGTGTCTTTATTGAATTCGGTGGAATGGGCGCCAGCCAGCCCGATCACATTGCGGGCAAACTCGATCGCCGCGCACTGCATCCCAAGACAAATGCCCAGAAAGGGAATCTCCCGTTCGCGGGCAAACCGAATCGCATCGACTTTGCCTTCGATCCCGCGCTCACCGAATCCGCCGGGCACGAGCAGGCCATCGTAACCGGCCAACAGGCGCTCGGGTCCTTCCTGCTCGATCGATTCGCTCTGGATCCGTTGAATCCGGATCTGCGCTCGATGGGCAATGCCGGCGTGGTCGAGCGCTTCGTAAATCGACTTGTAGGCGTCGCGGTGCTCGGCGTACTTGCCCACCACGGCGATACTGATTTCATGCTCCGGATTGCGCAGGTCGTGCAGCAGTTCGCGCCAATTGTCCAACTCCAGCTTTCCGGCCGGCAGCCCCAGGGCCTCCACGATCAGCTCGTCCAGCCCGTTTTCCACCAGGCTCAAAGGCACTTCGTAAATCGAAAAATCCTTGTCCTTTTCCTCGATGACCGCACGAATCGGCACATTGCAAAACAATGCAATCTTTTCGCGATCCTCGCGACTCAACGAGCGTTCGCTGCGGCAGATCAAAATGTCGGGCTGAATGCCGATCTCGCGCAACTGGCCGACGGAGTGTTGGGTGGGCTTGGTCTTCAGCTCGCCCGCCGCCTTGAGATACGGCACCAGGGTCAGGTGGATGTACAGGCAATTCCGCTTGCCGACGTCGAGCGAGAACTGGCGGATGGCCTCCAAAAACGGCTGGCTTTCGATATCGCCAACCGTGCCGCCGATTTCGGTAATGACGACGTCCACGTCGTCGTCGGCCAGCTTGCGAATGCAGCCCTTGATCTCGTTGGTAATGTGGGGAATGACCTGCACGGTCTTGCCCAAGAATTCGCCCCGCCGCTCCTTATTGATCACCGACTGGTAGATCTGGCCGGTCGTGTAGTTGGAATCTCGCGTTAGCGGACTGTGCGTGAACCGCTCGTAATGGCCCAGGTCCAAATCGGTTTCGCTGCCATCGTCGAGCACGTAAACTTCGCCGTGCTGGTAGGGGCTCATCGTCCCCGGATCGACATTGATATACGGATCCAGCTTTTGCATTCGCACGCGCAAGCCGCGCTGCTCGAGCAACATGCCGATCGAAGCACTGGTCAGGCCTTTTCCCAAAGAACTGACCACGCCACCGGTAACGAAGATGTGTTTCGTCATGAAAACCCTCTCAGCTTCAAGGTTTGCTGCTCGCGCACGCCGAGGAGCCAACTTGAGAAACGGTAAAATGCACACTCGGGCAGGCCGGAAGATGCCGCCAAGGAGGGGCCAGGGTTGCTGATCCCTGGAACGTCATCTTACCGCGAGAGGGTGCGTCTGACAAACGCCCGATAATCCTCGGGCGTATCGATGCCCACGGTCGGCTCGTCGACCACGCCCACCGCAATTCGAAAGCCGTTTTCGAGCACGCGCAGCTGCTCCAAGTTCTCGAGTTTTTCCAAGGGCGTGCGTGGCAGGGCGGCCAATCGGAGCAGAAAATCGCGGCGATAGGCGTATAGCCCGACGTGCTGATAAAAATGCGGCACTTCGGCCGCGAGCAGCTCATCTGTCCATTCCCGCGCGTGCGGAATCGGGCTGCGGCTAAAATAAATCGCCTGACCCCGGGCGTCGAACACCACTTTGACACACGCCGGGTCGTTCAGTTGCGCGCGGCTGCGAATGGGCGTCGCCAATGTCGACATCACCATTCCCGGGTTTTCCTCGAGCAATTCGATCACCCGATCGATCGACGTTCCGGCCAGCTCGGGTTCATCCCCTTGAACGTTGACGAGAATATCGACATCGTCCAAATTCCGGGCAACTTCAGCGATCCGATCGGTGCCGCTGGCGCAATCGGGGCTCGTCATCCGTACCTGGCCGCCGAACGAGCGGACCGCCACGGCAATCTCTTCATGGTCGGCGGCCACGCACAGCCCCACCGGCTTGGCGGCGCGGGTGGCGGCCTCATACGTATGCTGCACCAGCGGCTTGCCGGTCTCGTTGAGCAGCAGCTTTCGCGGCAGCCGGCTCGAAGCCAGCCGGGCCGGAATAACCACGAAACTCGTCAAACGAATCCTGAGTCGGGGTGCGGCTTGCGACATGGTGGCGGAGTCCTCCTTCAATCGCCGGGCGTCGTGGTTCGGCAAGACTAGAATTGAGGCGGGCCACGGGCATCTTCTCCCTGCTCGTCAGACCGACACTGGCGAGACGGCAATGGCGCCCGACCCATCACTTCAGCATGGTCGAACCAGTAGGCGTGACCCTAAACTTGTATCCGATCCGCAGTCGTGGATGAAAGAGAGGTTCTTTGGCCAAGGAGACGAAGCCAGCGCCAGGCCGCCGTTGTGGGATAATTGGGTAAAATGTGGTAGCATCAGGCGTGTGCTCGTATGCTAGGCTTAAAGGTGCTGATTTTGGGCTGAATCAGCAGTCAAAACCGGCTGTTACGATCATCGCGACCGGTTGGTTGGCGCTTTTCGATGGCGGGTTGTGGCCGATGAAACAGCCCATAACGCAGTAGGAGTGCCGCGGGACATGTGTGGAATTGTCGGTTACATCGGTGCGCGCGAAGCCGCCCCTTTCCTGATCGAAGGGCTGCGCCGGTTGGAATACCGGGGCTACGACAGCGCCGGCATCGCGACCGTCAGCCACGGAGCCTTGGTGGTCACCAAGCGGGCGGGCCGGCTGGACAACCTGGTGCAAAAACTCGCTGATTTTCCCACCTCCGGCCAGATTGGCATCGGCCACACCCGCTGGGCCACGCACGGTCCCGCCACCGACATCAACGCCCACCCGCACATCGGCGGGGATTCGGCCGTGGCCGTGGTGCACAACGGCGTGATCGAAAACTTCCGCCCCATCAAGCAGCGTCTCGAAAGCGAAGGCTACTGTTTCCGCTCGGCGACCGATAGCGAAGTCATTGCCCACCTGATCGCCAGTTGCCTCGACGAACAGTTGACGCGGGAAACGGCCCACGGCAAAGGCGAGCCGGCGGTCGAGAGCCGCGTTGGCGCCGTCGCCCCGCAACATCGGCCGCTGGTCGAAGCAGTTCGCCAGGCCCTTTCGCAACTGCACGGCACGTACGGACTGGCGGTCGTTTTTCGCGATCACCCCGACCTGATCATCGCCGCCCGATTGGGTAGCCCGTTGGTGGTGGGCGTGGGAAGCGACGAGCATTTTATCGCCAGCGACGCATCGCCGCTGGCCGGCCATACGGACAAGATCGTCTATCTGGCCGATCATCAATTGGCCGTGGTTACGCCCGATTCGCTGCTGGTCATCGACCGCGATCAGGGACACATCGCACATACGGTCCGCGTGCTCGACATGATCGCCGACAACGTGCAGCTCGATGGTTATCCGCATTACATGCTCAAAGAGATTTTTGAGCAGCCCGAAACGATTCGCAACGCCACGCGCGGCCGGCTGAGCCTGGACGAAGCCACCGCCGTGTTTGGCGGGCTGAACCTTTCTCCACAGCGGTTGCGGAGCTTGAATCGCTTTTTGCTCACCGCTTGCGGCACGAGTTGGCATGCGGCCCTGGTGGGCGAACACCTGATCGAAGACCTGGCTCAAATCCCGGTCGAAGTCGAATACGCCAGCGAATTGCGCTATCGCAATCCGCCGCTGGACAACAACACACTGCTATTTGCGATTACCCAAAGCGGCGAGACGGCCGACACGCTGGCGGCTCTGCGCGAAATGAAACGCAAAGGGCATCCGACGTTGGCCATCTGCAACGTGGTCGGCAGTTCGATCGCCCAGGCGGCCGACGGCGGGATTTATTTGCACGCCGGCCCCGAAATCGGCGTGGCTTCCACCAAAGCGTTTACCTCGCAGTGCGTCACGCTGGCCATGCTGGCTTTATATTTCGGCCGGCAGCGCAATCTGGGCTTCGACGCCGGCATGCGGATCATCGAGCGGCTGCAAGAACTGCCCGGACACGTCGAACGAGCCTTGCAAACCAACGACGTCGCGCGGCGAATCGCCAACAAGTATTGCCACTGCACGAATTTTCTCTATCTCGGCCGGCAATACAATTTCCCCACGGCCTTGGAAGGAGCGCTCAAGCTCAAGGAAATCAGTTACATCCACGCCGAGGGCTATCCGGCCGCCGAGATGAAGCACGGTCCGATCGCGCTGGTCGACGAACACACGCCCAGCGTGGTGCTGATTCCGCACGGCTCTGTCTACGACAAGGTGATGTCGAACCTGGAAGAGATCAAGGCCCGCGGCGGCCCGGTGATTGCCGTCGTCGGCGAAGGCGACACCCGGGTGGCCGATCTGGCCGACGACGTGATCGAGGTGCCCAACGTCGAAGATTTTCTGCAGCCCATCGTGACCATCGTTCCGCTGCAGCTACTCGCCTATCACATCGCGGTGCTGCGCGGCTGCGACGTCGACAAGCCAAGGAATCTGGCGAAGAGCGTGACCGTGGAGTGAATTTCACCGTCGGGCGGGCAAGCGACGGCCCAATCGCGATTTCAGCCATTCGCTCAGCTTTCTGGTCTCCACGCATTACGGCAAACCGATGAACACCCATGAAATCAGCGCGCTGGCTTGGGAAAGGATGGTGACAGCCGTGGAGAAGGTTCGCGATCGCTTGCGCCGGGCAGTTCAGGCCTTGGAGCAGGCGGGGGGTTCCCTATGCGCTTGCCGGAGGAAACGCTGTCGCAGCTTGGGTAAGCGAGGTGGATGAAGCGGCGGTCCGAAATACCCAGGATGTCGACCTGCTGTTGCGGCGCGCCGATCTCGGTTGGGCGAAGGAGGCGTTGGCCAGCGCCGGATTCATTTATCGCCATGCGTCCAGGATCGACATGTTCTTGGACGGCGCAGGTGCTAAAGCCCGTGAGGCGGTCCACATTGTCTTCGCCGGAGAAAGAGTCCGCAAGGACCATCTCTTTTCCGCACCCGAGATCGACGAGTCCAAAGCGACTCCAACCTGTAAGGTGTTAAACCTGGCTCCGCTGGTGCAAATGAAGCTCACGTCGTTTTGCGATAAGGACCGAACCCACCTCCGCGACCTCATTGAAGTCGGGCTGGTCGACAAGGCGTGGGTCAACCGGCTCCCGAAAGCGCTCGGCGAACGTTTGCAGGCACTGCTCGATAACCCCGAAGGTTGAGTCCGTGCCGGTTTATCAACGTGGCGGCAATCAGGAGCGTTCCGCGGTTTGGATCCGACGCATTTGACGACACGTTTCGCACGGAGTAGATTCGATTTGGTGAAAGTTGATGGGCTTCGGAAAAATCGGAAGTGAATCGCACAACCATGTCCAAGTTGGATTACCGCAATATCGAAAAAGACTCGGCACGCTGCGGCGGCCAGGCCGTGGTCGCCAAGACGCGCATTCGCGTGGCCACGATTTTGGTCGCCTATCGACAGGGGATGGGAGTGGAAGAGATCGTCCAGCAATACCCGCCCCTCTCACCGGCCGACGTCCACGACTCGCTGGCCTATGCGTACGATCACATCGACGAGATCGAGTCGGATCTGGCCAACGACGACGAAGCGGCTGTTAAGGCTCGTCATGCCGGCGACGCGTCGGCACCATGACCGCGATCCGCTTCTTCACGGACGAAGATGTGTACCGAGCCACGGCCACGGCGCTGCGTAAGGCGGGGGTCGATGCCATTTCGACGCCCGGAGCGGCGCGGCGTGGAGAGTCCGACGAATCGCAACTGAAGTGGGCGCACGCCCAAGGACGGGCGATTGTCACCTTTAATGTGGCCCATTTCGCCGGCCTTCACACGACGTGGATGCAGCAGGGCCGGCACCACGGTGGAATTATTCTGTCGCAACAGCGCCCGATTGGAGACCTCATCGGGCGTTTGCTCCGCTTGGCAGGTACGCTCGATTCGGAAGCGATGCGCGATCGACTGGAGTTTCTCAGCGATTGGTAAATCGGCCCAGCTATAATCAGCTGACGGGCGGGCCGGCAGCGCAGTTGGCTGGAGCACGGGCTGCCTTCGTCGAAATGCCGTAAAGCCTAACCTCGCTCGACCCTTTCGCAACGTGCCGAGTTAAGAAGCGGACTGCCTGGCGTCGTCGATCCGTTTGCCCTGATGTTGCCCCGCACCATCGGCTCGAAGTAGAATATCGCTATGGAACCCACCGCGAGCATCAAGCAGCACATTGAAAGTCGCCCCGGCGTCTGCGGGGGCAAGCCGTGCATTGCGGGGACGCGCATCCGCGTCCAGGACGTCTATGTATGCCACGAATTGCAAGGGATGACGCCCGATGAAATTGTCGACGCGTATCCCCACATTACGCTGGCGGACGTTCACGCGGCGATGGCTTACTTCTGGGACCATCAGGATGCGATTCGCCACGAGATGAAAGCCGAAGAGAAATTCGTGGAAGAGATGAAACGCAAGGCCGGCCCCGGGCTCCTCGATCGCCTCAAAGGTACCGACGCCGGTGGTGATTCGCTTTCACCTTGACGAGAGCGCCGAAAGCGGCGTTGCCAATGGTTTGCGGCGTCGCGGCATCGACATCACGATACCGCACGACGTAGGCTTGGCTGATGCTTCCGACGCGGAACACTCGTCGTTTGCCTTAGGGAAGCCCGCGTCATCGTCACGCGCGATCGCGACTTTCTCCGCCATGCGGCCCAAGGGATTCCGCATGCGGGAATCGCCTACTGTCCTCATGGCTCGCGGTCCATCGGCGATATCGTGCGCCGGTTGATCCTGCTTCGGGATATGTATTCGGCCGAGGAAATGATCGGCCGGGTCGAATACCTTTGATTGCCACACGACCAGCCTTAGACATCTACAAGTGAAGCGCGTATAACGTATTCGCGGGCCCGTAGCTCAGTTGGTTAGAGCAGGGGACTCATAATCCCTTGGTCGCAGGTTCGAGTCCTGCCGGGCCTAGTTGCGTCGCCTTGGGCTTCCCGTGGGCTATTCTTGCCAGACGACTGGGCGGCTTAGGACAATTACGCAGGCCCGAGAGATTCGGCCACATCACGGCCTTGTCCCACGCCGGAACGGCTAGTAAAGTGCCGCTTTATTTTTTGCAAATCTGGCCGGATTCCTTCAGTGATGCGTTACTACGCATGCCTGGCGATTGCACTGCGCCTAGGACGGGCGGTCCTGTTGGCCGGATCCCTGATTTGGTCGCTGCCCAGTGGATTGGCTGCTGAAGGCGGGCGAGGCGCGTCACTCGCGGCCTTTTTCCCCACACCGTCGCTGGACGAGGGTTTTCGCGAGCCGCTTGTCAACGATTCGCAACCGTCAAACGATGTGAATTCTCGCCAGGCCGGCAACCCAAACGAACCGAACTCGCCCGACGACAGCAACAACGACCAGAAACAGCCGCAGGAGTCTGACTGCAAGCGGTTCACCGTCCACGGACAGACGACCATCGTCACCGATCGCCACGCCCCGTTTCGTTCCCCTTACATCGGCCCCAACAGCTTGTTGCCGATTTTCGAGGATCCGACTTCCCAAACTTCGACGCTGTTTCTCGGCACGCGACTCTGGGACAACGCAGAGTTGTACTTCAATCCCGAGGTGGCCGGCGGTAGAGGGTTCAGTAACGTGCTGGGAATCGCCGGGTTTCCCAACGGAGAAATCACGCGAGTCGGCAAGCCCCAGCCGACGCCGTATATCGCGCGACTGTATTTTGCAAAAACCCTGGGCTTGGGCGGCGAACAGGAAAAGGCGCCGGATGATTTCAACCAGGTCGCCGGGTATCGAGACATTTCACGCTTGACGGTCCGAGTCGGAAAGATGGCCTTCACCGACGCGTTCGACAATAACGCTTACAGCCACGATCCCCGGACCCAATTTCAGAATTGGGCTCTGATGTACAATGGGGCCTGGGACTTTGCGGCCAACGTCCGCGGCTATAGCTATGGCGGCGTAGTCGATCTCAACCAGGCGAATTGGGCGTTACGTTATGGGCTGTTTGCCGAGCCGCGAGTGGCTAATGGCCCCGATCTGGATCCGAAGTTCGGCCGCGCTCATGGCCAGGCGCTGGAATTGGAGAACCGCTATAGACTGTTCGACCGGCCGGGCACGCTCCGGTCGATGGTATACCTAAACAACGCACACATGGGCAATTACCGCGAAGCCACCGACAATCCGGCCTTCGGACTCGACATCACAAAAACGCGCCGCTACTCGACAAAGTTCGGCTTTGCGATCAGCCTCGAACAGCAGTTGAGCGACGACCTGGGACTGTTCATGCGCTGGGGCTGGAACGATGGCCGCAACGAGACCTGGGCATTTACGGAGATCGATCGGACGGTTGCCATTGGCTTGCTACTGCGGGGCTCCGCATGGTCTCGGCCGCAAGATCAAGTCGGCACGGCGATGGCGATCAATGGCATTTCACGCGATCACCGCGACTATCTGGCGGCCGGCGGAGTCGGTTTTATCATCGGTGACGGCCGGCTGAATTATGGAACGGAAGACGTCTTCGAGAGTTATTATCGCTGGCAGATCAACAAACATCTGTACGTCAGCGGGGACCTGCAGTTTGTCGTCAACCCCGCCTACAACCGCGATCGCGGCCCAGTTTCCGTGGAAGCAATCCGCGTGCATGCAGAGTTCTGACCACAGCGTGGTGCAACTTTCCTCACAGTCCGAGCCAAGTTGAGGTGAAGTTTCGCAACTGCCGACACGGGCCGTGACCCCATCTGCAATGCCGCGGCGTCGGGTTAGGCCGTGGCACGGCGGAGCGTCGTTCGCACGCGATCTCAATCCCGAGACCGGCTAGCGCCAATAGGACCAACAGCCACGTCAGGCCATATAAGAATCCGTTCTCATCCCAGTCTGACCCGCCGAGTGCTTTTGTGTGACGAGGTTGACGAACATCATGCACGCGAGACCGCCGTAGAAAATCACGCCGACGACAAAGTGAGACCCACGGACCAGGAACAGAGACGCGAAGGTCAGGAGGCCCAACAGCGTCGCCAGACCTAACTCGGGCATCAAGAGGATAGTGATCGGGGAACGGCTACGCTCAAGCAAAAGCGCGAACGGGAACCCGACAACAATCACTACGACGACACTGATGCAGGCGCGGAGGTAGCCGAGAACGCTTATGACCGAACGCACCATGAGAAACCTCCGCAACGGCCTAACACATTGCCGCTCAGCCGCGAAAGGCGCTGACGATCCTCTCAACCGGCGCAAACCCGCCGTTCGTCGGCTGCAGCGGCGTGTTCGGCGGCTTAGCGCGACGGCGGCTCCAAGCGCTTCGAATCCCGCAGCATCCAAAGTAGTGGAATCCCTGTAAGCATACCGAAAACGGCCCCGAACATAGCCACGGGCACCACTCCGCAGGTCACACATTTCCCCTGGTCGAGCCACGGCTTGCCCATGTACCCATAAACGACGGCCCCACACAGGGCAATGATCACAATGACTGCCGACGCCCACCAGCCGGCCCAAGAGACGTGCCGTCTCAGCAGAAGCCATTGCATTGCCGCGACGACAGCGCCGAACACGGTCGCGAGCAGGGTACCTGCCATCGCGCCGAACATGGCGGGGCCCTCGGCTCCACGCCCCCAATTCCCGTTTCCGAACATGGCGAACGCCGCAACCCTGCCCAACCGAAAACCCACGCCAAAGCCAACGATGTTCGTGAGGAGCCAGAGTACGAAGAACCCTGTGCGTCTGAAGCGGCGATAGAGGAATACGGCGCCCAGGAACAAAACTGAGAGCAGAGCGAGGACGATTGCAGCTTCCTCCTTCATCAGCTACCTCCTAATCACCGCAGTCGACTGTGGCCGGTGCTCTTCGCCTTGATTAACGGGCATGATCAACAGGCAGCGGTCCGCCGAACGATAAAGCTCAGCCGCCGGCGGGGCGGGGGAGCCGCTGAACCCAGAGAAACCGTTATGCCCCGCCGGTCGGCTGCAGCGCCTGGTTCGGCGGGATCTTGCTGCAACCGCTCCCACACTGCGCGAGCAATGACCATTGGCGCGGCGCACGACCGAAACCCTCCCTTCAGGCGGCGGAGCTTCAGCGCTTCGTTAGGCGGCCGCTATGCTTTTGGAAAGACGACTTCGCAACAGCCAGAGCAAGGCGGCCCCCGTGATCGGCCCGGTCATCACCCACGTCAGGAGCAAACCGACGCCCCCATGCTCCCAGGTTACGATGACCAGCGTGACAGGATGAATCACGCCATAGGCCACGATAGGCCCGGCCAGAGTGCTTCCCAGCACCCACCACCAGGCCTGCCGGAAGTGCTGCCGCAAAACAAGCCATTGCAATGTCCCGAACACAGCCCCGAGAAGTGCCAGGCTGAGCCAAAAGGATAGACGCGGTCGGTCGGTGGGTCCCCAGGCTAGTGGTCTGTCGTTGTTTGGTTCGTCGGCGATAGCACGGGATAGAGGCGTTTGAGCTTAATTCGGGCGTCGGCGGTTGTGAATTGCCAGTCGACGCGGACCTGTTGTTGGTTGCG
>JACQFF010000291.1 GCA_016200205.1 Planctomycetia bacterium | reverse complement strand
GTAACTGATCATGGAGCCTTTCGCGTCAACACCGAACGCGCTGCTGTACGAGAGGAAGTTACTCGGACGCTCCACGGGTCCGTCGACCTTGACGGCATCGCTGTCCGACCCTCGGACGAGCAAGCACACCGTCAGCCGGCTGTAGTCGCCCGCGTAGTTATCGAGCACGCCGCAAACCAGAAAGGGCCGGTCACCAATCGCCGATACGGCACCGGGAAGCAATCGCTGTATCCGTGCGATGTGCTCGCGTCGTGGCCGTTCACGCGCTGCACAGAGAGCAAGCACACGCGGGATCAACTCCCGCAGGGCCTGCTCTGGGTCGCTGTCGGCAGGCAGGTTGCCAAACCGGATGTCGGTGGGATAGATCACGATGCTGCATGACGGTTGCTCTCCAGTGAGAACCACCCGCCACAACGGATAGCGGCCCAGGAATTCCTTTTGAATGCGGCGCAGCAGCGGCACAGTGAGGTAACTGAAATCCGCGTCGACGTCCAGAGTTCGACCGTCGGCGTCGCTGCGCACGAAGAACGGAGGCTCAGCCAGCGGATCGAACGGAACGTTCGGGCGTGCTGTCACTAGTTCGTCGAACCACTTTGCCGCCTTCGGATAAAGTTCAAAGATTTCGGCGTGTTCGAACTCGGGGATCGACTCATTCGAACGCAACACAGGATGGCCGTCGCCATAGTCCCCTTGAATGTTGTACCAGCCCGTGAACTCCTCGAGCGAGGGAGTCAAACGAACCTTTTGGCTAAATCGCCCTGCTCCAAGGCCTGCATGGCTCGACGATAGTGTCCGCTCTTGCCTGCGATCTCCAAGGCATCGACATGCTTTTGCAATGTTTCCCCCACCAGGCCCGCGGCGGCAGCCCCCACGGCCAGGAGCCGAAACCGTGAGGTCTTCATGTATTTGCGGCCAGCCGCCAGAATGTCCTCCATCTTGCTTGGACGTGCGGGACCCTTTGGCAGCGCTTTTCTGATCGCATTGTTGAATGCGGCAATTTCATCGTGGGCCAGGCCATTTGCACCGAGGCCATTATTGATCAGGCCGATGAACTCTTCCATGTCCTTGGCCGTCATCTTCTTGATCTTGCGAGCCTCGATGAACTTCTTCAGCTCCTCATAGACCCGTTCATTGTAATCTCGGTGCTTTACGCCGCCATAGGTTCCGTATCCGTGCGGCGGATCGGTCGGACCCGAATATGATCCCATTGCGTACGCGATGGCGTCGTCCGAAAGCGCCGGAAACAGATAGGCCCCGCCTAAACCACCGCGTCACCTCTCGACTCTACTCCTGGAGCCCGGGTTTCTCAGAGATCGGCATGAGCCGGACGATCGTGAGAGATAAAAT
The DNA here is from genome assembly GCA_016200205.1 of Planctomycetia bacterium. GTDB lineage: Bacteria > Planctomycetota > Planctomycetia > Pirellulales > PALSA-1355 > PALSA-1355. The sequence goes on along the minus strand of JACQFF010000291.1, from coordinate 11,349 downwards.
GTCTTGGCCAACCGTCCGACGAATGATTACAATACTCCCTAGGCGCATGGGACGATGGGGCGTCGATTGTCAGTCGTCGTCGACGAGAAAGATCATGCTCTCGATTTGCGAATCGGGTACTTCCGAGCGGCCTCTAATCTCCCGCCGAACCCTGCTGGAGGTCGGATCTCTGGCGTTGGGAACCTTTACCCTGGCGGACTACCTCCGCTGCCGCGCTCAGGCCGCCACTCCATCGCAGACACCGCGCGACACCGCCGTGATTCACTTGTTCATGGGCGGCGGCCCCAGCCATATCGACATGTACGATCTTAAGCCCGAGGCCCCCGCGGAAATCCGGGGAGAGTTTCGCCCGATTTCCACCAGTGTGCCGGGCATCCAGATCTCCGAACATCTGCCGCACCTCGCCGGGGCCATCGAGCGCGTGGCCATCGTCCGCTCCGTAGCGCATCGGGATGCCAGCCATCTGCCCGCGTCGCATTGGATGATGACCGGTTACCAGCCTCCGCCGGCGACGACCACGAATCTCAATCCGTATTGCGGGGCGCTTGTGGCTAAAATTCGCGGTGCGAATGTCGCCGGCATGCCGGCTTACGTCAGCATCCCGCGGCGCCAGTTGTTGGGAAGCTCCGCCTACCTCGGTGCGGCCTACAACCCCTTTACCATCGAGAGCGATCCGAATTCGCCAAACTATGCCGTGCGGAATTTGAATTTCCCCGGCGGTATGGATGCTTCGCGCTTGCACGATCGCCAGGGACTGTTGCGCCGACTCGATCGGCTGCGCAGCGATGTGGATCGCTACGGAGAATTCGCCGGCCTCGACAAGTTCTCTCGCGAGGCGCTCGACATGGTAACCAACACGCGGGCTCAAGAAGCCTTTGATCTCAACCGCGAAGCGATCGCGACTCGCGACCGATACGGTCGCACATCCGCTGGGCAGGGGTGTTTACTGGCTCGTCGATTGGTCGAAGCCGGCGTCACGTTCGTCACCGTCCTGTCCGGCGGGGAGTGGGATACGCATAGCAACAACTTCTCGACTCTCAAGAACAAATCTCTCCCGCCAGTCGACCGCGCATTGGCGGCCCTGGTCTCGGACCTGCAGCAGCGCGGCCTCGACCGCCGCGTGATGCTCCTGGTCTCCGGCGAATTCGGGCGCACGCCCGGTATCAACGCGCAAGCCGGTCGCGATCATTGGCCCGGGGCGTTTTCGGTGTTGTTTGCCGGTGGCGGCCTGAAGGTCGGACAGGTTGTCGGCGCCACGGACAGCCGCGCCATGTACCCGGTCACACACCCTTACTCGCCGGGGGACATTCTGGCCACGGTGTATCACTTCTTGGGCATCGACACTCGCCAGGAATTTCACGATCGTACCGGTCGTCCGATTCGCGTGCTGAGCGAAGGACAGCCCATTGCTGAACTGCTCGCCTGATCAAAACGGGCCGTATCGCCTGGCAGGGTCATTTTTGCCCGCCGAATCCACTGTTCCCGCGCGATGGCCGAATTGCACACAAATCGCCATTGTCAGGTATGCACGCTATCTCACCATCTCGTCGTAGCAGACGAGTTCGACCTGGTTGCCCTCGGGATCGCTGACGTACAGAGAGCGCCTAAGCAGGTCCGTGGAATGCATTACATTAACCCGACGCACAAGCGAGGGCTGGGCGTTTACTCTGTCGCTTGCGCTTCGCGTTAGTAGACAGCCTGACTCTTCCTTGGTTGCTCCTTACCATCGCACGCCTTGGACAGCAGGGGCTTTAGGGATCCCGCCGGTTTCGACCCCGCGCGACTCCCGTGAGTAAAGCCAACAGGCCAGCGTGATCCACCGGCTTGATCAGGTGCCGATCGAATCCGGCATCAACGGCGCGGCGCCGGTCGTCGTCCTGCCCGAATCCGGTAATCGCCACGAGATAGGCTGATCTGGTGGCCTCCTCCGCCCGCAGTGCCTTGGCGACGCTATAGCCGTCTATTTCACCAGGAAGCCCGATATCGCACAACACGACGTCGGGGTTGAATTGCCGCGCCATTTCTACTCCACTCGGACCGTCGACGGTTCTGGAAAGACGCTTGACACTCCCCGACTGGGTGGTTGTTGAATACGCTCTGGTACGGCAAAGGAGATTCAACGTCTGATCGCCGAGAAGCGGAGAAGGGCTAATGACCACCACGACATCGGCCACGGGCGTGAAGCCGGTCGGCTACCTATTCATTTCCGCCGCTCTTCTGCTGTTGCCCAGGACGTTAGCCGAAACCTGGTCGAGCGCGCCAACCCACTTGCATTTTTTTCCGGTCGGCGGCTCTGCCCTCGGTTACGGTGACCGCCAACGGCTCGCTCGCGGTGATGTACATGACCTTTGTCAGCGGCGGCTACAATACCACCGGTTGACAAAAAGCTGCCGACGCTGGTCCAAGTCGTGCGGTCCCGCCCAAATCGTCGTTCATCGTCGAATTTCTCAGCGGCAGCGCGAAAAACTCTGTTCGTTCCCACTCCAGGGCGCATTGAATCCAGGGATAGATTGACGCCGGCGCGCGCAGAGCGGAAACTGATACTCAGGCTATCTGGCTTTCCCCACCGAGGTTACGTCCGTGGCGGAAGAATCGTCCTTCGTCGAACTGATCGGCCGGGTGCGGAGCGGTGACGAGGCCGCGGCTCGGGAACTGGTCAAGCGGTACGAGCCTTACATTCGCCGGGTAGTCCGAGCGAAGCTAACCGACCGGCGACTGCGGCGACAGATGGATAGTGTGGATATATGCCAATCGGTGCTGGGCAATTTCTTTGTCCGCGTCGCCCTCGGCCAGTTCGACCTTTCCTGCCCGGAACAACTCGTCAAGCTGCTAGCCACCATTGCGCGAAACAGGGTTGTGGAGGAAGCCAGGAAGCAACATGCGGCCGTGCGAGATATTCGTCGTCTCGACACCGGCGGTTTGTCGGATTCTCGGATTGACGGCGGTCAAGATACTCCCAGCCAATTGGTCGTGGCGCGGGAGTTACTGCAAAAATTTCGAGAGCGTTTGACCGAGGAAGAGAAACGGATCGCCGATGCACGGGCGCGGGAACAGGGCTGGGCGGAAATTGGAGTCCAAATGGGAATGACGCCGGACGCCCTGCGGATGCGGTGGACCCGTACCGTGGACCGGCTCGCACACGAATTGGGGCTAGTGAATACCCATGGCTGAACATGCAATTAATCTCGTCAGTACCTGGGAGACCGAGCAGCGCCGCCGTTGGCAGTCGGGGGATCGGGTGCTGGTGGAAAGCTTTCTAGAGCGGCATCCCGACGTCACCGTGCAAGAAAATGAGCTGCTGAATCTGATTTATGCGGAGTTCCGGTTGCGAGAGTCCGTCGGAGAGGTGCCCAGCCTCGACGAATACGAGCGGCGCTTCCCAACTTTCAAGAATCAGTTGAAGCTGCTGCTTGAGGTGCACGAGGCGATTGGAAAGACGACTCGGGGAGCAGCCGGACTGGCCGCGAGCACGGCCGACAATCGCGCGGAGTCCACGGCTCCGGATCCAGATAGATTCCCGATTACGGCGCCGACCGTGGCCCTCGAACTGCCAGCCCCCAAGCCAAAGGCGACCAACTATACCCGCATTGGCCGGTATCTAGTGACCGAAAAGCTGGGCGCGGGAGGCTTTGGCGAGGTGTTCAAGGCGTCTGATCCCGATTTGAAACGAGACGTCGCCATCAAAGTGCCCTACCCTCATTTGGTCTCTCGAGCGGCCGACGCGGACTCCTACCTGGCCGAAGCGCAAAATGCGGCCCGGCTGGACCACCCCGGCATCGTGCCGGTCTACGACGTCGGGCGAACGCCGGATGGCCTGTGTTATGTGGTCTCCAAACTGATTCCCGGTGGCAGCCTCGACCGGGACCTCGACAAGCGGCGCCGGCCGTTTGCGGAATCGGCGGAGTTAGTGGCAAAAGTGGCCGAGGCGCTGCACCACGCCCATCAACGCGGACTTGTGCACCGCGATATCAAGCCCGGCAACATCCTGCTCGATGAGCAACGGCGCCCGCTGGTCGCCGATTTCGGTTTGGCGCTGACGGACGAAGAGTTCGGCAAGGGCGCGGCATTTGCCGGAACACCGGCCTATATGAGTCCCGAGCAGGCGCGGTACGAGGGGCACCTCGTCGACGCACGCTCCGACATCTATAGCCTTGGAGTCGTATTGTACGAATTGCTCACGGGTCGCCGACCGTACCGCAGCCGGACCGTTTCGGACATGCTCACGGAAATTGCCAAGGTGGAGCCTCGGCCGCCACGCCAGCTCGATGACAAAGTTCCCGAAGGGCTCGACCGGGTTTGTCTCAAGGCGCTGGCCAAACGGCAGGCCGACCGCTACAGCACGGCGCTCGACTTTGCCAAGGATTTGCGCGCTGCCGTCGCCAGGCCGCCGGAAAAACCCGCAGTCGTGACGCGGTGGGCCGCTCTGGTCGGCGTGGCCGTAATGCTCGTGGCCTTTGGAATTTGGATCGCCGGCCCCTGGCGGACGGGTAGCAACGCTGCCAACTCTTCGGATTCCATCCCCAGTTCCCCGCCTGGCGGCATTGGCGGCGGCGGCTCCGCTGTGGCTGATGTGGATGTTAAGGTGCATTATCAACGCGCGGGCGAGGAAAGAAGTTTTAGCGAACTCACCGCAGCTAACGTGCCGTTGCATAACGGCGACAAGGTGCAAGTGCATATTCGCTCCACCCGGCCCAAATACTTCTATGTTTACTGGTACGATTCAAAGGGCGCCCCGACACTGCTGTGGCGGTCGCGGCATCCGGAAAAAACGATAGCGACTCCCCAAAAGCCGAATGAGTGGTGGCCCATCGAGGGCAAACCGGGCAACGAGATGGTGATGATTGCCGCTGCTGAAAGGCCCCTAGGGCCCAGCGAACTCGGACCATTCGAAAAGGAACTGCCCTTTGCAGACTCCCTCCCTGTCGTTCCCCGCATGGTGGTACTGCCGGCTGAAGACACGGGTGACGGGAATGGGGAAAGAGGTTTGGGCGGGAAAGTAGTGTCGAGCAAGACACCGCTGGACACAAGCTTCGAGGAGAGCCTTAAGGCGACGTTTACGACCTACAAGGCGCTGATCTTTCCGCACCAGTAGTGTCAAGCGGAGCGCGACACCTGTTCCCGCACTGCCGTAGCGGCCCCATACCGGGCCACGGCACTTTCGTCGAAATAACAAGCCGCGCAAGGCGGTCCGGACAATTTGCTGTTCGCGTCCATCGTCAATCGACGCACGCCGAGCGCCGTTGCGGACGAGCCCTCGACGCAACTCCGAGATCGGGAATTTCTTGCACTACTGGGGATGTTCGGCTGGTTTTCATCCGCCAAATCCGGGATTATACGAATTGAACACGTTTGCAATACCGTTCTCTGACAAGGTGCGGAGCAATGCAAAAGCCAATGCGAGCCTTCGTGGTTGTTTGTCTGAGCGTCTCGGCAATGGGTGGATGGTGGGCCGGCGGAATCGAGCGAGCCGCTGCGTCTCGACTGAAAGCAGGGGTCGCGCGGGTCGACTTGACGCCGCCGCTGGAGTTGAACGCTCCGCTCGGGGGCTATGGGGAGCGCATGAATCGCCCGGCCGAAGGGGTCCACGACCGCATTTTCGCCAAGGCGCTCGTGCTCGCGGACGGCCAGAAGAAATTCGCGCTGGTGACGGTTGACATCGTCGGTTTTCCACCAACGCTGAAACCCGCGCTCGTCGGCCGCCTGGCCGACGGCGGCTGGACGAAAGAGCAAATCATGCTCCTGGCGAGCCACTCGCACACGAGCATCGAGATGAACGCCATCAACCCGGCCAACACCTTCCAGGTGCCGCAAATCGGCATCTACAACCCGCGCGTGTTGGATTTCGTGATGGAGCGGCTCGTGCACGTCGTCCAGGACGCCGAGCGCCAGTTGGTCCCGGTCTCGGTCGGCACTTCGACGATCTCGATCGACGGCTGGAGCCGCAATCGCCGTGGCGGCGACCTGACCGACAAGGAGCTGACCATCACGCGCGTCGATACGACGCAGGGCAAGCCGCTCGCGGCGTTTGTGAACTTTACGGCCCATCCGACTTTCATGTCGGGCGAGGACATGCTGTTTTCCGGTGATTGGCCCGGACATTTGCAGCGAACCCTGGAGTCCCTCATCGGCGAGGGCGTGACGGCCATGTACTACAACGGCGCCGAGGGAGACCAGGCGCCGATCGGCCGCTCCGACGCGGGGACCAGCCGTTGGGAACGGGCCGAACGCTACGGCCGCGATTTGGGCATCGTCGCCTGGACGCAATGGAAGCAGACCAAGACGCTCGAAGATGTCGCTTTCGCTTATCACCTGCACACGGTACCGCTGCCCGAGCGCACCTGGCATCCCGACTTCATGAAAACCGGCGGCGCCGAGTACGGGCTGAGCGAAAAACTGTTCGAAGAGATGCTGCCGGTCATGTTCCCCTCCCAGGCGGAAAGTATTTCGCTGCGGTTGGGCGATTTGCTGATCGTCGGAATTCCGGGCGAGATGGCCGCGTCGCTCGGCCTGAAGGTTAAGTCGGAATCCGGACGCATTAGCGGCGCACGGCATCCGGTCATCGGCGGTTTGGCCGACGCCTGGATCAGCTACATTCTCCCGGCGGAGGAGTATCGGCGCGGCGGATATGAATCGAGTGTGAGCTTCTACGGCGAAAAACTAGGCGATGCGATCGTCACGGGCGTCATTGCCGGCGTCGGTGAACTAAAGCGGTAGCGCAGGACTGGATCTCACGGTATTTTCCGCGGCCGTGCGCGACAGGGCAGGGCCTCGCCGGGTCGCCTTTACGATCAATGCGCCGGGCCGATGAGGACGAAGGGCGCCCAGTGATAGGGCGCAGCCCAGGCTGGATTGTTGCGCACCGCGCGGCGGGCGTCGTGCAGTGCTTGCGCGTAGTTTGGCGGTCGCCCCTGTTTGAGTTCTTCGGAAAATCGCTCGAAGAACGCTCCGATCAGCGCGGCGGTGGACTCGTCGTTGACGCTCCACTGGCTGCAGACCACCCGGGCGGCTCCGGCCGACAGGAAAGCACGGGCCAGCGTCGATCCAGCTTCCAACGGACGATCCGGGCCGACGTTGGTTTGGCAGGCGCTTAGTACCACGAGCTCGCATTGATTCAAATGCAAGTTGTGGATCTCGTATAAAGACAGAAAACCATCGTCCTTTGGCGACACTACCGTTGGTGGTGGCGCCAGGGCAATCGCTCCAAACAAATTCTCGTATTGCTGATCGACCAGCCCGTGCGTCGCCAAATGCAAAAACCGGCGACCGCCGATTTGTTCGCGGACATTCTTTTCCGTGGCTTCGGCATCGAGAAGCGGCTTGACCTCCGACGATGGTCCCGTTGCCTGAATGGCGCGCATCACGCTCTTGCACTCTTCGGCCGTGAAGGGCAGTCGTGAAAGCCGCCCACCCAGTGTCAAATAGTCGACACTCGTGGTCATCTCCCGCGCGCGACTGGCGATATTATTGCCTTCCGGATACTCTGGATTGCCGACGGTCAACAGCGACACCGGCCGGCTGGCCTGATCTTGCTGACGCTCGCTCAAGATCAACATGATCGTGGCCGACGGGGCGCAGGTCATCGGAGGCAACTCGTCGAACACATACCGGGCCGGCTCTTCGTCGAGCTGCAGGGCTTCCAGCGGCAACTGGTGGAGGGCTCCGTCGGGGACGACAACCACATATTCGGGCTTAAGTTCCTTGACGTGGTCGCGCGCCGCTTTCGGGAGCAGGATTTCGGTCAAGGCGATTCTCTGCTCCGACCGCTCCAGCACGTCGACCGGTGCTAAGTTTCGCTTGATCGTCCCCTTCTCGCTCACGACTGTCTTCGACGCCAAACTTCGACTTCGATCCGATGGGTTCTTGCTGCGCAGGAATTCCAAGTTGGCATACACCAGTTGGGCGGCGTTGTCGCGGGTCAAGGGTCCAGGCTCGATCGAGAACAATTGGGCCAGCTCCGATGAAATCACCAGCTCAACGTGGTGGATCCTGCCGGTGCCGCCATCGACCATAAACAAGTGGCTGTGCTTATGCCCTAAATAGTACAAGAGCAGCAGGTTGTCGGGCTTGAGGACCTTCAGGGCGATGTTCGCCCAGCTATCGGCCTCTTCTTCGCCGAGCAAGTTGAGGTAGGCGGGGCTCGCGCCGCGAATTTTAGTCTCGATGGTCGCATACTCGAGACGCCGCTCTTCCAACTTGTCGGCCTCGGTCTGGAACTCATCCGTCGAGGCCTCTTGAACGCGCTTCATCTGCTGGCGATAGGCCTCGAGAATTTCTTGTTCGCGACCAAGCAAACCTTCATTCCGCGTTCCCTTGAGGGAATCTCGAAAGTCAACGCCCGCGGCGCGCACCTGGTCGCGAAAAGTGCGATTACGGCCCCTTTCCGCCCCACTCAAGGCCGCCTCGTACTGTTCCTCGTCCACGTTCCAATCGACCAGCAAGTCGAAAGCGACTCCGAACTGCGAGAAGAACTCGGCCCGTTCACTTTCAGCGCCGACCGTGGCGGCGCGAGGCGCTTCGATCTGTTTGATCGCATTGTCAAGCATCTCGCGCGCCTCGGCAGGGCGGTCCCGCAGGCGCAAGACTTGGGCCCGGTTGAGATAGGCGACGAATTGCAGGTTGGGAAAGGCCTGCACCGAGGCGGCCAACTTCAGAGCCTCGGCCGATAGTTTGTCAGCCGCTTGCACCGCCTCGACGTTGCCTGGGTTGCGCAGATCATCGGTGTTCAAGCTGCTCAGTTCGGTGGTGGCTAGATAGTTGAGACTCTTGACCTCCGACACCCGGTGTTGGGTGTCGCGCGCGATAGCCAGCGCGCGGCGCCAATCCTGCTTGGCAAGATCGGTCTTTTTTTCGCGCAGGTGAATCGTGCCCTCCAGTTGCGCTATCGTTGCCGCCTCCGGCGTGTTCATCAGGCCGTTTTTCTGACAGATATCGCGCGCTAGCTCGGTAAACTTCACCGCCTGCCGCAAGTCGTCAGTGGAAGTCGAAAGGTTCGAGCCCCGCGGTACTTCCCTGGCCAGGTGCAGCGTGGCCAAAGCCAGGTAGAACGGGCGCAGCGTCAGGTCGTCGGCGGGAGTGCCGCCCAGCAGGCGAATGTCGAGGGCTTCCCGGCACTTGAGGGCGGCCTTCTCGAACTGGCGCTGCGATTTGTACAAGATTGCCGTGTTCAAAAGCGTGGTGGCCAGCACCTTGTCGGCTCGACGCCCTTCGGAGCCCTGAAGGTCGCGGCAAATACCGGCAGCCTGGTCATAATGGTCGATAGCCGCTTTGTACTGTCCCTTGCCGGCCAGGGCGCTCGCCAGATTGCTGTGCAGCTCAGCCAGCCGAAAGTCGACTTCTGGATAATAGATTCGCCGGTAGATGGGCAGGGCTTGTTGCAGGTATTCCAGGGCCTGTTTCAGGTATTCCAGGGCTTCGGTATACGAGCCACTGGAGCGCGTCACTTCGGCCAGATTATTGAGCGTGACGGCCAGCTCGAAAAGCTGCGGCGGGTTGCAGCTTCGCCAATAGGCGAGAGCGTTCAGAAGCAGCGGCTCGGCCAGCGAACTGTCGCCCTTGTCGTCTCGCTTGATATAGAAGGCCCCCAGGGCCGACTTGGCCCGATAAATGCCAGGGTCGCCGGGTACTTTCGTCCGCTCGCGATACGCCAGCAGGATCTTCGTGACGCGGATTCCTTCCTGCCAATTTTCAAGGCGCTGATAGATGCGTTGCAGGTTTTGGTGAGCTTGCATTTGTTGTGCAATGCCGGCCGCGTCGGAACTGCCCCGCTTGCTCAGTCGGTCGTAAATCGCGGCGGCTTCGTTCCACCGGTCGTGAGCCTCGGAATCGTCTCCCTGGCGCTGGCACAACAGGCCCAGTCGATCGAGAAGGTCGGCGTATTCGGCGGTGAATTTTTGTTTCTCGTCTTGCGATTGCAGCATGCAAGCGGCCACGAGCGATGCCTTCTCGCGCGGATCATCGGGAATTTTCGAGTTGCAGGTGGCCATGTCCGCCCAAATTCGGGATTTGGCCAGTGCGTCGGCTTGCTGGGAAAGCAAACGCTCGAGGGTCTCGAGTGCTTGTGGCGCTCGGTCCGTGGCCAAAAGCGCTTCGAGCAAAAGTTGCCTGGCCGCCACCTGTTGAGCGGAATCCGTCATCCCCCGTGGGGTGTGCGCTAGCACCTCGCGCGCCTGCGGCTCGACCAACCGCCAGATCGACTGCGCTCGTCGGGTGTCGTCTTTTTCCTGGGCGAGACGCGCCTGCATGGCTTGCGTCCGGGCCTGCCAGAGCGGATCTTTCATGCGATTGCCGCCCGACATCGACAAGGCCCGGCTGAGCATTTTCATGGCTTCGCGGTGCTGCCCGATGGCCGTATAGACGTTGGCCAAGGTGACGGCGATTTCCTGGCGCCGGGCGACGATCTCGGGATCGAGGTCCTTGAGCTGGTCCAATATTTTCTGGTAGCGGCGGCCCGTCTCCAGCGCCTCGCCATAGCGCCCCGACTCGTAGTAAATCGTGGTGAGCAGGTTAAGACATCCCGTGGTCACGGCCGGCTCGACGCCGCCATTCTTCGGATCCACGTTTGCCCGTAAGATGGTTTCAGCGCTACGATATTGTCCGGCCGCGTACAGTCTTTGCGCCACGCCGAGCGCTGCCAGGGGCTTGACGTCGCCAGGCAATTCGCCTGCTTGCGCCCCGAACGCGGGCGCGCCGGCCATGCTGGTCAGCCCCAGGATCAGGATCACGCGGCTCCACATGGTTCAGTTCTCTATGCTCACACGATTGGGAAACCAGGCGACCAACAAACGCTACAATCCGACGAGATGGCGCAGCGCACTCAGGCTGTTGACGACACGCCGCCGGTAGGCCCAGGTCCACGGCGCCAGTAGCCCTGCTCCGATTGCCATGGGCAACCACCAAGGCAAGCCGACCGATTCGTCCACCGGCTGCGATGCCGCGCTTCGACTAGGCTCTGCCGCGGCAGCCAGCTCCGCCGTCGGGATTGGGATTGGCTTCGAGACGGTGGGCTCCTGCTTCCTGACGGTTTCGTCGCTCTCCGCGTCGCCGAGCAGGTGCGGTTCGTCGGTATCGGTCAGGCTGACGAGCAGATTGTCGACGTGCGCCGGGTCGCCCACGCTGCGACGACTCGACTCCACGAAGGTCGCCATCACCTCGTCAACGACGTTCGGCCGCAGGTCTTGCTGCGTGGATTGATTCGTCGGCGGTTGCCCGTTATTGCCGGCCGTCACATTACCTCCCGCGCCGTTCGAAGGGAACTGCACCACGACCGAAGGAATCGGCACGAATGGCACCACCGGGTCTGGAATTATCGGCGGTATCACGGGCACGATTGGATTGGTTGGCGGGGGCAGG
>JACQFF010000290.1 GCA_016200205.1 Planctomycetia bacterium | reverse complement strand
GCCACCGCTATCGAAGTCCTTAGCGAGCGTCCAGTTGGTATCCACGTAGGTCGTACTGGGCGCCTGGACTTTGGTCAGAACGACGTCCCCGCCAGTACCACCTTTGTAACTGATCTGGAAAAGTTGCGAGCCGACCGCCAATACGCCTCCTTCGTTTAGCCCGACAAAGGTCCCGGAAACTGGGCTCAGCCCTTGGTCATGGATGATCGTGAATGACGTCCTGACCGCCGGCGTGAAGCCGCTTTCCACGGTCACGTTCAAGACCGCACCTGACAAGATAACACTTGGCGTGGTGGGGCCTGCATTTCCGAGGAGGTCAATTTGATCAAAACCAGTTCCGTTCAGTTTGATGTCCAGCACACTGTTGGTTGAGAGCGTGAGACTTCCGGCCCAAATGATTCCCGGCGCGCTTCCCGTCGAAATTCGAGCGCCCGGCGCACTCAGGGCTAGAGCGCCGGTCGTGGAAAATGTTCCGCTCAGTAGCACGGCACTATTGACGTTGATGCCTTCGCTGAGCGGACTGGCATGCAAAATGTCGACCGTTCCGCCGCTGCTCGTATTGGCAATAGCGTCGTTGACCCGCGACGCGCCGGGGAGCGAGCCGGTCGCGGTGAAGACCAATCCGGCCGGCTGGGTAGTTATGATGCCGAACGCATCGTTTCCGTAGGTACTCTGCACGGTGCCCGCCCCGGCTCCTGGGTCGTTGCCATTGTTCAGCTGATCGTTTAGCGACAGCGATTGGCTATTATCCGCATCGCCGACGAATGCCCATTGATCGTCGAAATAGGCCACGTTCACCGACAGTAGGCGACGCTCTTCCAGTGGTTCCAGCAGCCCGCTGAAATGACCGAATTGCTGATGGCGGCGGGATAATTTCTTTTTTTTGGCCGGTTTCGGAGAGCCAAAGAGGTCGCGAAGCGGCCGAAATACCATGACAGGCCCTCCCTGAGAAAAAAGTGAATGACGACTCGCCGTTGCTCACCGCATTCATTGCTCCGGTTGGGCACGTGATCACACGCATAATGTGCGCGCAGCATGAGCCGCGATGAACTCAAAACTCGACGGTCAATGGCGACTTGGAGGAACGGCTTACGTCGAACGCCGTGGCGAACTCTTGCTCAACTTCACGTCCCGGCCGTGGATGACAAATCGGGGCAGCTGAGTCTGTTGATTAGATAAATCGCCCCTTCGCAACACGAGCGACCCTATGTATACCGCACGAAATGATAGAGTCAAGAATATTCGGGAAAATATTTTAACCCAACAGCCAGAACGCAAAATGTTCTCCGATCCCAGGGCTGGCGCGCACTTTGGGCAGTTTAGGCTGGCGCGATAGCTGTTGATTTGGTACACCAGGCTCCGTGAGGATCCGCGACACGGTCGCGGTTGCAATCGATTCATGGAGGTCCATCATGGCTGTGCAAGTCAGACCGAGCATCAAGGATATCAAGAATCATTTTGCGGAGCTTCCCGATCCGCGTTCGACGATCAACCTTCGACATCTGCTCATCGACGTGGTGGTGATTTCGCTGTGTGGCGTGTTGGCCGGGGCGGACGGCCCGGTGGCAATTGAAGTGTGGGCGACGGCCCATCGCGACTGGTTGCGACGACATTTGAAGCTGCCGCATGGCATTCCCTCGCACGACACGCTCAGGCGGTTCCTGGAACGCGTCGACCCGCAAGCGTTCCAACGCTGCTTCGCCGCGTGGATCGAGTCGCTCTTGATTCCTGATTCCGAAGGGGCGCGGCTGTTGAGCATTGACGGCAAGACGCTGCGTCGTTCGCACGATCGCAAACACAAGCTGGGGCCGTTGCACCTGGTGAGCGTGTGGGCCAGCGACCAAGGACTGACGTTGGGCCAAGTCGCCACCGAGGAAAAATCCAACGAAATCACGGCGATTCCCGCGGTGTTGGAGCTGGTCGACGTGAAAGGCGCGATCGTGACCATCGACGCGATGGGCTGTCAAAAGGCGATCGCCGAGAAGATTATCGATCGCGGCGGCGACTATGTCCTGCCCGTCAAAGGCAATCAAGGACTTCTTGAACGAGCCGTCGAGGCCTACTTCGACGAGCACCTGGAGGATGACTTCGCAGGAGTCTCAGTGAGTCGCTTCGAGACCGAAGAGAAACACCACGGCCGCATCGAACGTCGCACGTATCTGCAAGTCAACGTGCCGGACACACTCGCCGGCCGCCAGGAGTGGGCCGGACTTCGCACGCTGGGAATTGCCATCCGGACTCGTGAAACGGCGGGCCAGGAGACGGGCGAAGTGCAGTGTTACATCAGCAGCCTGAAACGCAACGCCAAACAGTTCGCCCGCGCGGCGCGCGGTCATTGGGGCATCGAGAACAGTTGCCATTGGAGCTTGGACATGACCTTCCGCGAAGACGAAAGCCGCGTCCGCGATCGCCGCTTGGCGGAGACGCTCGCGTGGCTGCGACGGTTCGCGTTGAGCCTGCTCAAGCAACATCCCGACACCAAGAAAAGCCTGGTGATGAAACGCCGCCTCGCCGGCTGGAGCACCACATTCCTATCACAAGTCCTTTTCGGAGTCCCAACTTAGTGTGCGCCGGCCCTGTCTCCGATCCCTTCCGCGGCCCATGATCCATTCATCCCAGACGCCGCGGTTTGTGATAATGACGAGCGATGTTGTGTTGAACTTCATCGCGCGCATGAGCGTTTCAGAGAAATCGGCCGCAGCGATTGTTTAGGACCCGCCGTGGTGCAGCCCGAAATTGAAGTAGTTGACCGGCTGGGCCTCGTAAGTCGCCCTGGTCATCCCGCCGCCCGCCTCCTCCCCAACCGCCCGCCCTGACCAGCCCTGTAGTTGGCCGAACGGATGCCAAAATTGAAACTGACCAGATCGTAACCTCGGCGTTCCGCCCGTCAAGCGAGCGGAAGCGCGATCACACCCCGAGGTTGGCCGGGAACCGGGCAATAAAACGTCCCTCTTCGCTGCCGGTACCACGGCGGTCGATTCTGGCATGAAGTCAGGCTGCCCTTTACCACATGGTCGTGTGGCCGGCCGGCTTGGCTTTCGCTGTCCCGGGGCCGAACTTGCGACGCCGCGAGCGGTGCCGGTCGTCCGCCGGTCCGGCGGCGTGGGGCTTGCGCTGCGGCGGGGCACTCGGGCGATTGGGTTTCGCCGAGCTATGGCCGCCAGCGGCCGGTTCCTTGGCTGCCGCGTATTCCGGGTGATCGGAGCACACGGGCGTCTTTTTCCGCAGCAGTTTTTCGATGTTCCGCAGATGCTCGCGCTCGTCGTGATCGCAGAATGACACGGCAATGCCCGTCGCCCCGGCTCGCCCCGTGCGGCCGATGCGGTGCACGTACGTCTCCGCCACGTTGGGCAGGTCGTAGTTGACCACGTGCGACACCTCGTCGATGTCGAGACCCCGGGCGGCCACGTCGGTGGCCACCAGGATCGGCGGACTGGTCGACTTGAAATTCACCAGCGCCCTCTGCCGGGCGGCTTGTGTCTTGTCGCCGTGAATTGCCAGGGCGCGGATGCCCGCGCGTGAAAGATGTTTGGCCACCTTGTCGGCGCCGTGTTTGGTGCGCGTGAAGACGAGCGCCCGCGTGACCCCAGACCGCTCGATAAAATGCTTGAGCAGGGCCGGCTTGTTCCGCTTTTCGACAAAATAAACCGACTGCTGGACCAGGTCGGCCGCCGCATTCTTCGATTCGATCTGTACCCGCACGGGATTCGACAGAATCTTGTCGGCCAGTTGGCGAATGTCGGCCGGCATAGTCGCCGAAAACAACAGTGTCTGCCGCTTCTTGGGCAGTTTGGCGACGATCTTCTGGATGTCCCGAATGAAGCCCATGTCGAACATGCGATCGGCTTCGTCGATGACCAGGATTTCGATCCCGCCGAGGGTGAGTAGTCCCTGATTCATCAGATCCATCAGCCGGCCCGGCGTGGCGACGAGAATGTCGACGCCGTCGCGAACCGCCTTGGCTTGCGGATTTTGGCTCACGCCGCCGTAGATCACGGCCTGCCGCAATCCGGTGTGGCGGCCATAGGTTGAAAAACTTTCGGCGATTTGCGTCGCCAATTCGCGCGTCGGCGAGAGCACCAGCACACGAGCTTTGCGGCCGCGCGCTCTCGGCTGTCCGCCATTGTCCCCCATTCGCTGCAGAATCGGCAATGCAAAGGCCGCCGTCTTGCCGGTGCCCGTCTGGGCTACGCCCAACAAGTCGCGGCCTTCGAGCACGTGGCCGATGGCCTGCTCTTGGATCGGCGTGGGAGTCGAATAGCCTTCGGTCTTAACGGCCCGCAGCAGGGCCGCAGTGAGCCCCAAATCATCAAACGTCATGAAAACCCTTTTCTAAAAAGAACCGTCCCGCCCGGCGAACGCTCGCGAGCGCCAGACAAACAACATCTGCCCCTGCGGCACTGGCCGCCCCGCGCGATTTTTCACGCGCCCGAGGCGAACTCAAACATCAGCCGCAAAACAAAGGCAATAATTTTGGCCGTGGTGTGAGGGATTCAGGGCTGTAGGTCAGGCATTTTGCCTGACAAAGCACCCGAAATCCCGCAAATGGCGGCATGGCGGAAAAGAAGATCTCGTCTACCACTAAAGTGTGACGAGACCAATCGCGCGCCACTGGGAAGGTGCCTGAAACCGCGTTTTTTCGCCGGTTTTCCAGGCCACCACACCAAGCAAAGCAATCAAAACGACCGGCCCATGCTCCTAATCGGCATCATTGGCCGGCCGCTCTCGCTACATCTTTACAAAGCAAGTATAGCACGTTCTGGGGGGAGGACAAGGGCAAGTTTTCTTGTGGGCAATGGTGGCCAGCGGCGCCGAGCGTTTGTGAAGTTCGTTTAATTCTCAGTCTGGTTGTGGCTGCAAACGCTCAAAATTCTGTTCCAAGTGCTATGAACCAGTAGCTGAAACTGACCGCAGCAACAATCGGTGCGCCGGCCACTGCCACGATCAATAAGCTGAGCGCGGCCACGGCAAAGAGTGCCGGATTCACGCAGGCCAGAATGTCGCCAACAGGCTCCTTTCTCCGCTGCCAACGAAGCCATGCCAGGACAAAACCGCCGACCGCGGCGGCTGGCCAGATTAACTGTGTTGGAAAGTATGAGCACGGGCAATCTTATCGTAATCCCCGCAATGCCGGCGGTCGAATTCAGTCGCGCCGATACATGCTCGCCGCGAGCGTGAGCATGGCACCGCGTTTTAACCACTTGCGATGGCGCTCAACTTGGCCGCGTAATCCGCCAGGCCAGCAGCAGGGCGACGGCCAGCAACAGCGATGCGAGCAAGAACGGCGCGCCGGGCAGTTGCCAATCGCGCTGGCTGCCAATGAAGGCCGCGAACGTCAGCGTAAACAGGCTGGGGCCAATCAAGCCCGAGATTCCTCGCAGGCCATTGAGCGCGCCCTGAAGTTGGCCCTGTTCGAAGGGACTGACGTGGCCCGTCATCATTCCCTGGGCCGCTGGCCCGAAAAATCCCCATAAAGCCATGACCGGCACTCCGACCAAAAATACCGCTCCCGTCGTGGCCAGGCCGTAAATCGCAAATCCCGCCACGCCGAACATCAGGCCGGCGAGCACGGCCTTTCGCTCGCCAAAGCGCGTGACGACCGGCTGCACGAAACCGCCCTGCACGACCATCGCGCACACGCCCGCGCCCGCCAGCGTCAGCCCCACGGTCCGCTCTCCCCAACCGTAGCGGTAGTTCGCGTACAGAACGAACGTACTGGGCAGCACTTCATGGGCGAGATAGAACAGCGAGGTGACCGCGGCCAGCCCAAGCAGCTCGGGGTGCGAACGGAGCAATTTCAGTGCCCCCACCGGATTAGCACGCTTCCAGGAGAAATTCGTGCGCCGTTCTCGTGGCAGTGACTCGGGCAGGACGAACAAGCCATACGTCGCGTTGACGAGCGTAAAGCCCGCCGCGCCCCAAAACGGCAAGCGTGGATTGATACCGCCCAACACGCCGCCGACCGCGGGCCCGAGCACAAAGCCGAGTCCGAAAGCGGCCGACAACATGCCAAACCCCGCGGCCCGTTTCTCCGGCGGCGTCACGTCGGCAATGTAAGCTCCGGCGGTGGTGAAACTGGCGCCCGTGATCCCGGAGATCACCCGGCCCACGAACAGCCAGCCCACCGTCGGCGCCAGCGCCATCAAGATGTAATCCAGGCCCAGTCCAAAATTCGACAGCAAAACCACCGGGCGGCGGCCGTAGCGATCGGATAGCCCACCGATGACGGGCGAAAAGAAAAACTGCATCAGTGCCCAAACCGTGCCAAACAAACCATAGATCCCGGCCGCTCGCGCGGTGTCACCCTCCAAAAAGTCGACCACGAGCTTCGGCAACACGGGAATGATGATCCCCAGCGCCAGCACATCGAGAACGACGGTGACAAAAATAAAGACCAGCGCCGCGCGGCGCGGGGTGGCAGGTGAGTTCGATTCCATCATGAGATCGCAGCAGCCGATCGCAAAGCAATCAAATCAAGAGCGTAGAGCATAGTGGATACAAAAGCCCGTGTACAAGGTTGTTCGGAGATGATGTTGTTCGGAGATGATCCAACAAGTCGTGTACCACCGGCTCTGGCAGGGTTGGAAAACCCGAGAATTTTGCACTGCAAGAGTCGGCGGCACGCGACGGCGGCTACAAAGCGTTTTTCAAGGACTAGCGACTCGACCCAAAGGTTCATTACGATGCTGTCTCGTGCGAACCGAAATCGAACCGCTCAAAAATCCTCGGACGACGCATGCCAACTTTCTCTCCAGACGCATTGACCGATTTCGCCATCCGCTTGCTCGTTGCCGGCGGGATCGGAGCGGAGGAATCCGCGCTGATCGCCCGCAGCCTGGTCGGCGCGAATTTGCGCGGCCATGATTCGCACGGCGTGATGCGGATTCCCAGTTATCTCGATGCGTGCCGCAAAGGCGAAGTCGTGCCCGGCGCGCCGCTGACGGCGATTCGCCAGTCGCCGGGCGTGTTCATCGGCGATGCGCATTGGGGATTTGGCCAGACGCAAGCGCAGCGGCTGACGCGGACGCTGGTCGAAATGGCCGGCCAAAATGGCCTGGCCGTGGGAACGCTCATTCATTCGAGCCACATCGGGCGGCTCGGCGAGTATTGCGAAATGGTCGCCGAGTCAGGGCTGGTGTCGATGGTGATGGCCAACACGCATGGCCACGCCCGGCGCGTGGCACCCCCGGGTGGCAAAGCGCCGCGGTTGGGCACCAACCCGTTGGCGATTGGAGCCCCGGCCCCCGGCGGGGCGCTGGTGCTTGATTTTGGCACCAGCGCCACCGCCGAAGGCAAGGTGCGCGTCAAGCGGATCGCAGGCGAGTTGTGCCCGAATGGTTGGCTGTTGGATTGCAACGGCAAACCAACGAACGATCCCAACACGCTCTACGGCCACCCGCCCGGCACGATTCTGCCGATGGGTGGCGATCAGGCCTACAAAGGTTTTGGGCTGGGGCTGATGGTCGAGATTTTCGCCGGCGCGCTCTCGGGCGGCGTGTGCATTCGAGAAGTGCCAATCAACCCCAATGGCAACTGCGTGTTTATGCTGGCCATCAACCCCGGCAACTTGGGCGGCGCCGAGCATTTTGCCAAAGAAGTCGCCGGGCTAACGCAGTTCGTGCGAAGCTGCCCGACGGTCGAAGGCAATTCGGAGATTTTGTTGCCCGGCGACCCCGAGCGCCGCACGCTTGCGCGGCGCACTCAGCACGGCATTCCGCTGGATGAGGGCAATTGGGGGGAGCTGACCAGGCTCGCCCGAGAATTGGGTGTTGCGATTCAAGGTTAGATTTGCCGCTCGATGCAGCGAATCCGACGTGCCAAGCGCACCGAGACGACGCCGAATTGGCCATGTTGGACAACCTTAGGGGCGACTCAAAAATAACTTCGGCATTTTGATTTCCCTCACCCCGCCCTCTCCCAGAGGGAGAGGTGTTTGCGGACGAAGTTATTTTTGAGTCGTTCCTTAGCAGACCCTAGGGTGCGTCAAGCGAAGCGCTGGCGCACCATCTATCTTCGCTGCCGCCCAGGGCCTCAAGCCTACTGCCTACCGCTGGCGGTTTGCTTGCATCTCACTCGAAGGCTGTCGTATCATAACAGCCAGCGCGATCAACTACCCGCCTCTGCTTTTTCCACGAGGGGACGCCAACCATGCGCCGCATCACGAGCTTCGGAATTTGGGTTTTGCTGTGTGTTTGCGGAGGATTCGTGCAGGCCGCCGAGCCGCTGCCGTTGGTGACCGGGCTGGAATTGCAGCCGCTGGTCGCACAGGTCAAGCGCGTAACGCAAGCGCTCGAGCTGCTCGGCGCGCCGCTTGACAAACCGCAGCAGGCGGCGCTCGACAAAGCGCTCGCTAACACTGATGCGGCCGAAGCGACCAAGCAAATTCAAGCCGTGCTCGATCCGCTCTGCCTGGTTGGCGTGAATATCAATCCCGAGAGCCGCGTCAAGGTGGCCGTCGGTCAGGCCCCGCTCAAGCTGCTGCAGCAGGGGCATCGGCTGTTCCTGGTGAAAGTTCATAACGAGGGTGGTGTGACCGCGGCGATGCGGGTTTCGAGCCCCAATGCCGCACCGCTGGTCAAACGATCCAGCGGCAGCGCCGACCCAAAAATCTCGATCAAGCCGAACGAAGTCGGCGACCGCTGGCTCGACGTCGTGATGATCGACGGCCAGCCGCTCAACAAAACCCTCTCTGGGCTGCCGCTCGAATATCGAATCATCGAGCTCTACAGCCGCGACGTCGGCCGCCGCGAAGCCAAATTGACCTTCGACGTGGGGCAGGGGACTCAAGACCTCGGGTTTCGCAATGAGGTGAACGTGCTATTCAACTGCGAGCCCGCCGTCGAGGTGACCTTGGAAGTGCTCGATGACGACGGCAAGCCGACCACCGGACATTTCGTATTCCGCGACACGAAGGGACGCGTTTACCCAGCCATGTCGCGCCGCTTGGCGCCCGACTTCTTCTTTCACGAGCAGATTTACCGCCATAGCGGCGAATCGGTGATGCTGCCGCCGGGCAAGTATCAGGTGACCTACGGCCGCGGGCCGGAATATCGGGTGCTGCAGAGCGAGATTACGGTGCCGGACTCCGTGTCGCACAAGGAAACCTTCCGTCTGAAACGTTGGATCAAAATGAGCGATTACGGCTGGTACTCCGGCGATCACCATATTCACGCCGCCGGTTGCGCCCATTACGAATCGCCCGCCGAGGGCGTGCAGCCGGTCGACATGATGCGGCACATCCTGGGTGAAGACCTCAACGTCGGCTGCGTGCTGTCGTGGGGTCCCTGCTGGTACTTTCAAAAGCAATACTTCGAAGGCAAAGTGCACAAACTTTCTCAGCCCAGCAACGTGATGCGCTACGACGTGGAAGTTTCCGGGTTTCCCAGCCAGCACGCCGGGCATTTGTGCTTGCTGCGGCTGACCGAAGATGACTACCCAGGCACGAGCCGGATCGAGGACTGGCCGAGTTGGGATTTGCCGATCTTGCAATGGGGCAAGTCGCAAGGGGGCGTGGTCGGGTTTTCGCACAGCGGCTGGGGCCTGGAAGTGAAGGCACAGAGTTTGCCCACTTTCGACATGCCGAAGTTCGACGGCATTGGAGCCAACGAGTACATCGTCGACGTGGTCCATGGCGCGTGCGACTTCATTTCGGCCGTCGATACGCCGCCCATTTGGGAGTTGAACATCTGGTATCACACGCTCAATTGCGGCTACACCGCGCGGATCAGCGGAGAAACCGATTTCCCCTGCATCTACGGCGACAAGGTCGGCCTGGGACGGGCCTATGTCAAACTCGAACAGGCGATTCCGCTGGATTACGATCGCTGGGTACGGCAAATCCGCGACGGCCGCAGCTATTGCTGCGACGGCTTGAGCCATCTGTTCGATTTCACGGTCAATGGTTTCGGCGTGGGCGAGCAGGGGGCCGGCGATCGGGCCAGCGTATTGGCCACCCAGAGTGGTACGCCCTTGGAAGTCAAAGTCCGCGCCGCCGCTCTCTTGGCCGAAACCCCGCGAGAAGATATTCGTCACACGCCGCTCGATAAAAAGCCGTACTGGCACGTGGAGCGAGCGCGGATCGCCAACAGCAACAAAGTGCCTGTGGAATTGATCGTCAATGGCCGGTCCGTGGAAACGCAAGAACTTGTGGCCGATGGAAAGGTGCAGGATCTCTCGTTCCACTACACGCCCCGGGTATCGAGTTGGATTGCCCTGCGGGTCTTCCCGAGCAGCCACACCAACCCGGTGTTCGTGGAACTCGACGGCAAGCCGATTCGCGCCAGCCGAAAAAGCGCGCAGTGGTGCTTGGATGCGGTGGATGTGTGCTGGAAGCAGAAGATCAAACAGACTCGGCCCAGCGAACAGGCCGCGGCGGCGGCCGCCTATGCGGTCGCGCGGCAGGCGTACTCCAAGATTCTGGCCGAATCGCAGGCCGACTGACAGTCCGATAAAAAAGTTCGATTGAATCTTCTGGCATGTGGTCTTGGTTCGGCCAGTGACCGAAGACCTCGACGGTTGAACACCGGCGGAGCCAGTGGCACACTGCGGGTCGGACAGGAATGTTCACCCCAGGCGGAGATGAAATGTCGATTTCCAGACGTTCGATGGCGAGTGTCATCCTGGCAAGCGTGTTCTTGGGATCGTGGCCGCATTGTCATACTTGCGCTGCTGATGGCCCGGCAAATCCGCGGGCGGCGGCTGCCAATCCGGCCGAGGAAATCTATCGCATCAATGAAGCCCACCGCCAGGATCAGATCGCGCGGCAGCTCGATCTGAATTATCGCATGATCTGGTCTGCCGGATACGGTCGGCGCTATCCCAACCCTTTTGAGCCCTGGCCGCGAGTGCCGGGCGATATTTGGGGCTATCCGATGCCGCGGCCGATCGAGCATCCGATCGGCCACGAGACGGTACGGACGGGTCCCGATACCTGGACGTACCGGCCGCTGTATGCAGCCGACGTAGCGGGGCCGGACAACCCTGCTGGGATCGCGGCGACTCCGCAAGCTGGTCGATCGGCGCCACCGGCCAAAGTGCAACTGCCCGGGCCGTCGGATCGAGATGAACCGACGCCGCCCAATCCGCGCCTTGTACCGCCGCGGCGTTCGCTCGGTCCGCGCGAATTTTGATTTAGGGAAGTCGTCGAACGATTGCCTCCCGAAACAATCCACCATCCAACATGTTCGGCGTTTCCGGGCCGCCAAGCTGGTGCATCCAGAAGTCGGGAGTAGTCGGAGCCTCGGCCCACTCTGACTTGGAGTCGAAGACGAAG
The DNA here is from genome assembly GCA_016200205.1 of Planctomycetia bacterium. GTDB lineage: Bacteria > Planctomycetota > Planctomycetia > Pirellulales > PALSA-1355 > PALSA-1355. The sequence goes on along the minus strand of JACQFF010000290.1, from coordinate 4,571 downwards.
TACACGTCCCACGCAAAATCACGTTTTCCCGGAAGATCGAGGATTTTGCCGTACCACTTGCCGAGTTGGCCCGAGCCATCCCAAAAGTGGCGAGCTCGACTATCCGACACTAGTTCGGTTGCCTCTTGGGCCGCGACACGGCTGTCGCCGAAATACCGTTTGATCCAAACAACGTAGACCTTTAGCTTGTCGCTGTCGACTTGTGCGAGTGCTTGTTCCTGAACCACGGTCGCGCCCTTTCGGCAAGCCGGGCATCGCGGTGAGACGATGAGGACCACCTTGACCGCAGCTTTGTCGGCGTTAAAGGCATCCTTGAGCTCGTGGGCATCATCGGAAAGAACTGTCAACGAAGGTTTCCGTTCGGCGGGCGCGGCCTTCGATTCGCGCGGGGGTAAGGAGCCGTCCGGCTCTTTGGGGGTGTCCGTTTCTTGTGGCGCACAACATTTCCCGAGCGGACCAGGCTGACCCAAGAATGCTCCTGTAGGGGTGTCCGCTACTTGTGGCGCACAGCATGCTGGTCCCTTAACGGCACCAACGAGTTTGCCGGCATAAGGAGGGAGTATCGCAAACGCCAGGACCGTTGAAGTGGCGATCCAAATCATCGCCCGATTGAAGCGTTTTGACTTCGCTGCGCAGCAGGGTTCTCTGCGATAGGCCGAGTAGAATCCTGCGGCAAGCAATGTCCCAGCCCCCACGAACAGCCACGGCCGGAATGTCTCAAAGGTCGAAGACAATCCGACGGCTGACATTCCAAATGCAAGTCCCACGAGCGGTAGCCAGCAGCAGGCCGAGGCAATCGCCGCGACCGCGACCGAACTGGCACCAAGCCAGAGGCTTCCCGATCTTTCAAATGATGGTCGTGAACAACAATCACTGGCAATCGCCGAGACCACGATTTCTCGGCTCGGCAGGCCCATCCCGTTGTATGTTCGACAGCTAAATCCGAAGTCCGTCCGCGTCCGAGCACTTGGTTCGACATCGACACCATCAACGAGAATGGTCGGTGAGCCGAGAAACCGCATCCGCTCGGCGTCTTCGGGCGTCTTGATCTCGACTTCCTCGATGGTCGCATTCGGAGCGACGGAACGGACCAGATCAATAGCCGTCTTGTAATTGGGACAACCCTCGAAAAACAGCACTTGAATTTTCATGGTCGTGACCTCCTGCCCACATTCTACACCTTGCACCTACGTTCAAGGTCAAGAGCGTTTTAATTTGACCACGATAGGACATTCCTTATTTCGCGCACTGCGGCATTCTTCCAGGCACGATGCGAGAACCCGCTGGACGTGCCGCAGGTCGCGGAGCCGCCGGGCAACGTCCGCGAGGCGGCGTTCAATCAGGCATTCGACATCCCGACATGCCGCGCCATTGAGCAGGGTTGAAATGTCATCCAAGCCAAAACCGACAGCTTGGGCGGCGCGAATGAACCGCAGCCGCTCCATCGCAATTGTGCCGTACAACCGATAATTGCCCATTGATCGACTCTCAGGCTCAAGCAGTACAATGCGTTCATAGTAACGCACAGTTGATGACGGAACGCCAGCCGCTTTCGCCAGTTGACCAATGGTAAGAGTCATGCAACCAGCTTTAACCAGTACGAATCTGTTTGCCACGCAACGCCACAAGGGCGAAACGCGACGACGAAATCCAGATCAGTTTCCTGGTCGGACGAAGCGACGCGGAAAAGTCGAACGTCGCCGCCTTGACGCGCCAGGGGACGAGCGGCCGACCTGGCAAGCGATAATTAAACTTATCCGCGCCCGACTTCCAACCCGAGTTTTCATTCGGCCTTGGCCGCTGGCGCGGCGGGCTCGATGCCGGAGACGTACTTATAGCCGGAATAGATCGGCAGGTGGCGATAGTACACTTCGAGAATGTAGATCGAGAGGCAGGTCACGTAGAGTCGCCCCCCGAAGGTGCCCCATTTGTCGCCGTAGGGATCCCAGCTTCCGGTTTGGGCTCCCGTTTTCACCTGGTGCGAGGGTACTTCCTGCCGCATGACTTTGTTCCAGTCGTCCCAAATCTTGCCTTCCATGTGATGCGCTGCCTGGGTGGCATAGTACCAGTAATAGACGTCCCGGTTGAGCCCTTCATAACTCACTGGAATTCGGTTCAAAGCGGAAACCCCCTCGACCAAACGCGGATCGTTTTGCTTCCAACCCAGGTATTGCCGGCAAAGCAGCCCTTCGGCGCACATGGCCGGAGAGGTGTTTGCGCCGCCCCAATAGCCGTAGGAGCGGCCGTCTTCAAGCTGCGCGGAATCCAGATACTCGGAAACCTTATCGAGCGTCTCCTGGGGGACTTGCATGTTGGCCATGCGGGCACTTTGCAGAGCCATGACGAACCAGCCGGTGACGGAAGTATCAGAGTCCTCGCCGGGCGCATAGCGCCAGCCGCCCTTCTTCTTGTCTTGCGAGGCTACTGCGTAAGCGATCGAATGCTCGGCGGGCACTCGATACAGCGAATCGTGCGTCATTCCATAGAGCTCGCAAAGCGCGATCGTGCATTGACCATGGGTATAGAGTTGCTGACTCTTTTCGGGAATATCGCGGCCAAAGGCACCGTCCTTGCTTTGGAGCTTCAACAGCGCGGTCCACCCTCGGCTGACGACCTTGGCATACTTTCCGCCCTTGTGCGTATCGCCGTGGCCTTGAAAGGCCAAAAGTGCCATCGCGGTGGCGGCGGGGGTATTTTCCGAGAGCGAGGCATCGGGATACGGTCCCGATAGGCTCCACGATCCGTCGGATCGCTGGTTCTTCACCAGCCATTCCAGTCCCCGGACGACCGCTTCTTCAGTCGTGGCGGTTCCGCCATAAGCGCCCAACAGCACGTTCCTACTCCCCACGCTGCGGCCTTTGAGCGCCATGCCGATCCTCGGGGCGTCCACGTTGCCCGAGGCCGCGCTGCGACCGTCAGGCCCCGCAGCCCCCAGGTTGATGGCGCCTAAGTTGATTTCGCCCAGATTGGGCGGCGCGGCAAACGGGTCTTCGACCGGCGGCAGGTCGCGTGGCGTAATCATTTGTTCCGTGCCAACGCCCTCCACGTGAGTACTATCGCCGGAGTGGACCGAAGGATCGGTCATTTGGGTTCCCAGGGTTTCGGCGTACGCGACTTCGACATCCACGTCGGCACTCTTGATGTGGGCGGTGACTGCAAGAAGGCCGAGCACGATCAACAGCAGCATGTGGAACACGGTGCTAATCAGCCAGGCGGGTGCATTGCGAAGGATGACCCGCAGATCGTCGGTTTCGTCGTCGTCGTCGTCGTAATCCGGCTCGGGAATCTTGTCGGGCGCGGTCTTGGGCTTGAGTGGAATCGGCCGATTGGAGAACCCGCCGCTCGACGGGGCCGAAGAGCCGGCGCCGAGGGGCTGCGCCTGGTTTTTCGCGGAGAGTTCTGGATTGGGGACTGCCATCAAGATTTCCCTACCGAACTGCCGGTCAATGGGTCAAAGAGGGAGCGAGAAACGTCCCGAATTTGGCAGAAAGCAAGAGTGCTCTGTCCCCTGTTGCCCCGATTATTGAGTTTACCAATACAACTCCCAGGCGGCAAGCAAAAACGCCTGCCCCGAACGTCACTTGCGTCGAACCCGCCGAGGAAAGAGACGACCTGAAATCGCGGTTGTGACGTTTGTGCCTGTGGTGGCAATGACGAGAACGGCGACACCGATTGACGACTAAGCGCTGCGGCCGATATTGCGACACGGCCGATATTGCGCCCTCGACGTTCCCAGGCAAGAGGGTTACAATGACCGAGCTGGCTGTGACTTTCGTTTTGCGGGAGTCGCAGTCGTCCAAAACACATCGCGGGGTGGAGCAGTCCGGTAGCTCGCGAGGCTCATAACCTCGAGGTCACAGGTTCGAATCCTGTCCCCGCCATTTTTCGGCCTCCGGCCGAAAAAAGAGAGGAGTAGGGAGAGAGTAGAGAGTAGAACTGAGTAACGGTCAGCCCGATGCGGTTACGCACGGCGGGCGATCGATCTCCTCGGTCTACTCACTACTTTCTCCTCTCTTCTTATGTCGCCCATGGCTTTCAGCTTTGAGAAACTCGAAGTTTATCAGAAGGCGATTTCTTTTTCGGATCGCGTTTGCCAAGCCACCGAAGCATTCTCGCGGGGGTTCGTGCATCACGTCGAACCGAGCGCAATCACATGGACTTGAATTCAATCCGCAATGCGCTGCATGAACAGCCGTTCAAGCCGTTCGATCTTTGTCTGGCGGACGGGCGCCGGGTGTCGATTAAGCATCCCGAATTTGTAGCGATGAACAATCGCGTCGTGGTGGTGCTCGACGAGGAGAGCTTTTCGACGACAATTGAGCAGCTGTTGATCGTGTCTCTCGAGCACTCGGCTGCAAAAGGCAAGGGCGGCAACGGGTCCACTAAGTTCGACTTTTGCACTTTTTCTGGAGCGTGAATCGCGAATATGTGGCCCTGTAATTCTTTTTGTGTCAGGCGAGCAGGGAACGTCATTTGCTGGTTGGCTGGGGCATTCGGTCCTCGAACAGGATGGCGAAGTGGTTGAGCGCCTGTTTCCAGTGGTGAATCGGCATGGTCCACTTTCGGGATGC
>JACQFF010000279.1 GCA_016200205.1 Planctomycetia bacterium | reverse complement strand
CGATCCTTGAACGTGCCGGGCTCGCTCTCGTCGCCGTTGCAGACGATGTACTTTTCGCCATCCCCGGCGGCGGCTTGCCAGACATCGGTCCATTTGCGCGCGGCCGGCGCGCCAGCGCCGCCCATGCCGAGCAGCTCGGCGGTTTCCAACTCTTTCAGCACCCGGCGCGAATCGGGATTAGCCATGAACTCGCGCACGGCGCGGTAGTCGGGCTTCGAAGCATAAGGATCGACCTTCCACTCGGCCGGATCGGTAAACGCAAGCGGCGGGTCGCTATCGTGTGCCGGCCCACGGCCTGCGATTGTCTCGCGGATCATCTGTTCGAGTTCGCCGAGGGTGTCCTGGGAGAAGAAATGATGATTAATGCAAGCGATGGGCCCACGATCGCAACGGCCCAGGCAGGAGACGCCGTCGACGGCCAATTGTTGCGGCTCGAATTCGTCGGCTAAGGAGCGCAGCGTGCGCAAGATCTCGTTTGCCCCGTGCAAGTGGCAGGACATATCGCGGCAAACCTTGACATCCGCCGTCGGTGGCCTTTCGAGCCGGAAGTGGGGAAAGAAGCTGGCCACTTCTTGCAAGCGATAAAGGGGCGTGCCCGTCCGTTTGGACAAGGCCCTGAGTTCGGATTCCGGCAGAAAGCCACCATTCGTGGGATTGTTTTGAATCCTACGCAACTCTTCGAAAATCATGGGAAGACGCCTGGGAATACGAGCAACGCAGTCGAACAGCCGACATCGTAGGGCCGCACGCCGCTCAACGTCAAGCAAACCGGCGAAGCCCCCGTGGCCGCATGTTATCAATTCGGACTGCGCCCACCGCGATTCCGCGTTTTCAGCAGCGGAATGACGCCGCTCCCGTCGCTGATACTATGGCGCATTCGGCGCGGGAGGAGAGGAGTCGAGAAGCTGCACCAACCGACGCAAGTCGTCGCGAAATAGGTTGGGATCGAAGTCATTCCGCTTCTGCGTGCCCTCACTCAGGGGTACCAAAGTGCTACGCCTGAGGCGGGAAGAAAGGCCTAAATTAAGTGAATCGACCTCGGCTCGCACGCTCTGCCAGTGCGCTTTTGACACGCCGGACCATTCCCTGCAGAGCGTTTGGAGCGCCCAGCCAATCTGGCGTGCAGAATCGTAATCCGTGCCTGCTTGTTGACCCATGGCGCCGAGGAATCGCAGCAGCTCCCTTGCGGCGGCATCATCGACGGTCGCGTCGGCTAGCGCGCCCAATTGTAGATCGGCCCACGCGACCAGCTGTTCGGCGGCGGCCGAGATTTGCTCCCGTTTACCGAACGGCCGGACATCAAAAGCGTCGTTTAGCGACTTGAGTCGCGTGTTCAAGGTTTGATCGTCCTGGCGCAACTGGTGAAGTGCCAAGCGCATCAGCACCGTGGGCCAAGATCGCGATTGAGGCTGGCCCGGCCTGCCGGTCGAACCACGATGCTGCCGCCAGCCTGGCGTTTCCAACTCGTGATGGCAGGCATAGCAGTCGAATTGCGCGAGTTGCGGCCACTGCTTGTCGTCGGCAGCCGCTTCTTTGGCCAACAACCTCATGGTCTCACGGAATGCCACCACTCCGCCGACCAAGACAATCTGGGTCTCTTCGAACCTGGAGGGCGTGACTTTGAGGATCTCCTGGACCGCTCTGCTTTTCTCTTTCGCGTATTGCCAGTGCCGAGGCATTTGGTCCGAGAACGTGGTGACTTCGATACCAGGCAGCGGAGGATGCCCGGCGGCGTACATTTCATGGGTGATGACTTTTCCTTCGGCATGATTGCCGATGTGGCAAGAGGCGCACAATGCGGCCCGCGTTGTGGGGTCCCTCAGATCGGTCATTCCGAACTGCGATTGCTTTTCCTTTCCCGGTAGCCGTCTCCACGCGTCACGCTGTCTGGCGAAGGGTGGCGCATGGGCGACGACCCATTGCTCGTACGGTCCGTGGCAGATTGCGCAACTGATGCCTTCCTCCAAATGGAAACTATCGTCAGCCGAGGATTGCTCGGACAAAAAAGCACTGTGACAAGTCAGGCATTCTCTTTGCTCCGAGACGCTCGTCTCGATATTCAGTAATTTACCCATCCGTTGCGCGCGATCTCCCAAGAGAGCCTGATAGGCGTCCTTGTGCTTGTCATGCTGCTGCCAGGTTATCAATTCGTTACAGCGACAAATTGAAATCGGTTCCAGTTCTCGATCGGAAGACTCCGCATGGCAACGCTGACACGCGCGCGTGCCAAAATACCGCTTCGAAAGCACCGGCGTGGGTTGACCCGCCTGATCGGTCGTTTGACCCGGTGGGTTGTCCGCGCCACGATCGTCGGCCGGCGCACCGTGCCCCACGGACTGCAGCCACAGGGCGATCGCCGCAACGAGGGTGGGAGCTCCGACGGACCAAAACGACATCTTCGACAGCGATTGCATGCCAGTCGCGCAGATTACTTGTTCTTGCCAGTCAGCAGATCCACGAGAATCCGCATCTCCGTTCGAAATTGCATTGGATCGTAGTTCCGCGGACTGTTCGAGTCCTTTGGGAACGCCAGTTGGTGATTGAGCGATTTGATCGACTCGAGAATCCTTGTGTCTGTCTCCGAAGGTCCGCTGCCGCGCGGCATCGCGGCAGCTAAACGCGCGTCGTCCAAAGCCACCAAGGCCAGGTAGCACTGCGTCGCGTCGTCCCAATGCAGCGCGTCGGCTGCTTGCGTGGCGAGGTTGGCCATGATTTGGCGCAAGCCGGCGGCATCCTGGCCGTCGATCCACGTTTCCAGAGCTTTCGCGGCTTCCGCCGCGGTCGCCGTCTTCAGATCGAGATTGGCCAGCGGCTGCACCCGTTGGAGCATGCCGGTGTACCACGTGCTGAGCCTTAACTCGCCGGGAGCCGACCGGCGGTCATGATGTGCCTCGGCCTGTGCTCGGCGCCAACTTTCGCTCTTTAGCTCATGGTGACATGCGTAGCAGTCGTAGTCGGCAAACTCGGTCGAGCCGCGCGCCGCGTGGGCGGCACCCAGCTCCTTCGCCGCTTGCGCGGCCAACGCCTGGCCCACTATCCAGGCACTCGCCTCGCTCTTGGTTGCCTGGGTAGTGGCGGTTTTCCAATGCGGCGGCATATTCGCCATGTACGCGGAGAATTCAAAAGCGAGCCGTGGGTGCCCAGCGGCGATCAGGCTGTGAGTCACATCCCTGGGCGATCCATCCTCAGAATCCGCTTGTCCAACATGGCAGCCGATGCAAACTTCGACCCGGGGTATCATGTCCTTCGTGTTCCGCATCGCGAAGGGCTTTTGGTATTTCTTCCGTTGGGGCAAGTTTCTCCACGCGACCGTGGTATGCGGAACCAGCCACCCGTTCGCCGCGCCGTGACAGGCCTCGCAGCTAACTCCGTCGGAAACAATTCCCGGATCGGCGGTTGCACTGTGCAACGAATGGCATGCCAAACAACGAGAATCGTTCCAAGGCTCCGGAGGTTTCAGATTGTCGCCGCCGTTGAGTAAGCGAACGATGTCCTTGGACCGGGGTTCCCAGAGCACGTTGTACGCTTTGGCATGCCGATCTTTCGTCACCCAAACCGTAGAGGAGCTTTGCCACGCCGGCGGCGCTGGCTCCATGGGCGGCCTAATCGGTCCGCCGTGGCAGGCAATCGAGGCGCAAGAGCTCACGCCGAGGTAGACATTCGACCCTTGCAAGGCGGCAGCCGGCGGATCGGACCGCACCGGCGAGACTGGCGGCGCCGGTTCGACAGTGCCCGGCAAACTACCGGTCGTCAGCCCAACGGCCAGCGCAAGGAATCCGACAATCCACCATTTCCGATTTGCCATCATGAGGCGTAGCTACTCGGGTATTGAAGTAAACCCATGCTAGGCTAAAAAATGCGCGGCCGCAATATTGCCACGGCGGTTTGCCCCACCGGTCAACAGGGCGTAAATACGATATAATTTACTCCGCCTGCAAACGGTTGAATTCGTCACAACCTTTTTCGAACCGAGGCCAAGAGGAGTCGCCCGTGGCCCCACAATTGATCCTCGATGTCTTCCACAAGGGGCGGGTCGTCTTCTCCGACGTGCTTTCCAAACAGGTAGAGCTGGGCCGGCTGAGAGGCGATGAACCGAGAAACCGATTATTCGCCAAGCAGCCGATGGGCGATGGTTTTCGCGTGGCCATCGTCGATCCCTCGGAAGCGAGCGTGTCGCGGCAGCACGTTCTGGTAGAGCAAATTGCCGAAAATCGGATCAAGATCACGAATATCACAACCACGAACTTCGTGCGCGTGGGCACCGATAACGTTGCCGCCGGAGAGTCTCGTGAACTGACCGTGCCGGCGCAATTTCTTGTCGGGGCGGCGGAGATTCGCGTCGAGGAAGAGCCGGAACTGCAAAGCCTGGCGGGAACGGCAACCCTCCCGGGCGAAGCGATCCGGATGTCCGAAAAACCGCTCGCGGCCGCTCTGCTCAAATTGCCCGAGGACCAGGCAGAACCGCTTATCGAGTGGCTCGAAAGCATCGTCAGGGTGCTGCAAAGTGCCGCCAGCTCGACCGATTTCTTCCGCCATGCCACTCAAGCCCTGATAAAGTTGGTGGGTCTCGACTCGGGGCAGGTATTAATGCGCAACGGAAATGAGTGGGAGCAAAAGTCGCAAACAGTCTCTCCGTTCGTTTCCGAACAAGACTGCGAAGCGCCGCCGAGCAGCCACATCCTCGGCAGTCTGCTCCGCGAAAAGCGGACGGTTTGGAGCGATCCGGGCAATTCCGCCTTCGGCATGGAGCAAAGCCTGATCGGCGTTCAAGCTGTCGTCGCCGCGCCGATCTTCGATCGTCACGGCGAGGTGATCGGCGCACTTTACGGCGACAGACATTTCCGCACGGGCTCGTCCACGCAGTCGGGATTGCCGCAGATTTCCAAGGCCGAGGCCATGCTCGTCAAAATTCTGGCCGCCAGCGTGGCGACCGGATTGGCGCGCGTCGAACAAGAGGAGGCCGCGAAGAAACAGGAGCAGGCCGCCGTGGCGGCGCGCACCCGGTTTGGCCAGTTTTTCACGCCGGAACTCTCCGATAAACTAGCCACCGACCCCCACATGCTGCAGGGCCGCGACACGGAAGTGACGCTCCTGTTTTGCGATATTCGTGATTTCAGCGGCATTAGTCAGCGCCTGGAGCCCTCCGTCACCATGGATTGGATCGCCGATGTTATCGGCGTGCTCTCCGATTGCGTCATCAATCACCAGGGAGTGCTGGTGGATTATGTGGGCGATGAACTAATGGCCATGTGGGGCGCTCCGAGCGAGCAAGCCGATCAAGCATTGCTCGCCTGCCGCGCGGCCATGGCGATGCAGAATGCCTTGCCGATGCTGAACCAGCGCTGGCAATCGCGAATGGGAAAGCCCTTTCGCATCGGCGTGGGAATCAATACCGGCACTGCCCGGGTCGGAAACATCGGCTCGCATCGAAAGATGAAGTATGGGCCGCTCGGCAGCACCGTCAATATGGCTAGCCGAGTTCAAGGAATGACGAAGTACTTGAAGACCGAGATCCTGATTACCGCCGCGACTCGGGCACGGTTGAACTGTGAGTTTATGACCCGCCGGCTCTGCCAGGTGCGGGTCGTGAATATTTCGACGCCCGTGGAATTGTACGAGCTGCGGCCCCAGGCCGAAAACGGCTGGAAGACGCTGCAGCACAGTTACGAAGAGGCGCTACAAGAATTCGAGAAGCAGAACTTCCGCAATGCCGCCGGAGTCCTCAGCAAACTCATCTCCCAATACCCCGAAGACGGTCCCTCGCTCATCCTGCTGTCGCGGGCGGTCGCACTATTGATCTCCGGCGCCGAATACAATCCGTCCTGGGATCCAACCTGGGCGCCGCCCGGAAAATAGCCCGCGAGTGTCGCTGATTGACCGCGGGCATCAGCTCATTTGCGCGGTGAAATCTCCTCGGGCTGCCGATCGAGCCAGCGATAGACGCTCGGGTCAAACGGAAAATCGCTGACCTTCCAGGCCTTGCCATCGCGCAGATACATTCTTTGCTGTTCGGCACGGTTCAACGGTCGAGCGCCGACGCGGCCGAACACGGCGATCTGATTGCCGGACTCGTCGACCGCACGGTCTCGGTCGACGCCCTTGGAAATCGCCAAGGCCCGACCTTTCTTGTGCAACTTGTAAGTGGCCACGAGTTGCGGCGTTGGGCGCGGGCTGAAGCCGGCGCTGCCGGGGGTCTCCGGCGAGGTGAGCTGAACCACGCGCAGGCCGTTGCAGCCGTCAGCCAGATACGCAAATTCGCTCGCATTCGTGATCCCCAGCTTCACGTCGCGCAGGTCGTTGACGCAGCCTCCGGCGTCGAATACCTGATCGACGCGTGGCTGTTGGGGATTTGTGATGTCGAGAATGACCAGCCCTTGAGAGCCCGCCGCCACATAGGCGTACGTGCGGGCCAGGTAGATGTTGTTGGCCTCTGCCAAGGCCAACGCGCCAACGGAACGTGGATGATCCAACTGAGTGACGTCGAGCACCTTGATCCCTTCATCGTCGCAAACGAAGCCGTAACGAAATTGAACCTGCACCGCTCTGGGGTTGTGCAATAGGTCTTGCCCGATGACCTCCGTGACCTTTGGATTCTTCGGGTCGTCGATGGAAATGACCACCAGACCAGCGTCACAACACACGTAAGCGTACGTCCCGACAATGGTAATGTTGCGGGCTCCCACGAGGATGCCGTCAGGATTGAAGGTCAAGGCCCGCTCGAGAAAGTTATTGAGCGGATTGCCGTCCAGCAGCGTGCCGGCATTGACCAGGATCAACCCCTCGTACTTGTCGACGACGTAGATGTAGGCGAACATCGCGTGAATGGCTTGCTCGCGATTTTCGGGATGCTGAATCCGGGTTGGATCGGGGACGATCGTGGTGGGCGCGGCCACGGCCGTGGCATATTGCGTATTGACGAAGAATCGCTGGCCGACGGGCGAAACGGGAGCGGTGGTGATGCGCTGCGAAAACCCTTTGTCGTCGATGAAGGCGATGTCGAACACCCGCAATCCACCCGCCCCACAAGCCGCGTACAGGTATTCACCGCGCGCCTGCAGGCTCAGGATCTCCGGCGTGCGCCAGGGATGCGTGAGATTCTCGCTGATGTCCTTCCCCGGGTGCCTTTGAGCGATTTTCAGAACGCGACCATTCTCCAAATGTTGGCGAAAGAAATCGGGATAGGCGAGCTGGTGCAGCGTGCTGCCGATGACGGCCTGAGGCTCCTCGCGCTCGGTGACCACGACTGCCTCGAACCCCTGTTCGCCGGCTCCCACCCAGCAGTAGCGGCCGATGAAATTGACAAAGTTCGTTCCCTGCATCAAGAGCTGGGCCATGATCGCGTTGTTGTCGTCGTCCTTCGACAGATGGCAATCGGTGCAAGTCTTGGTCTCGCTCACGCCCGGCCGATAATCGATTGGGTTGCGAGAGTCGCGAACGGCCGACGGACCACCGCGAACGGTATGCGGCACATTGCTGCTAAAGGCGATGCCGGCCATGCCGTCGCCCGAAATCGTTTGTTGCTGAACGTAGATCGACTCGCGGTTTTGGTTGTACGAGCCGACATGGACGGCGCAGCTCGAACGTGCCGGACCAATGCGATTCTTGGTGACATCGCCGTCATGGGCGAGCATGTAGACGTCGTCGCGCAGCGTCTGGAAGTTGTACGAGACATAGTTGCGCGATACGTCTCCTTCGAAATGCAGGCTGGGCGCTTTCCTGTTGGCCTTCTGCGGCAAGTGGCAGCCGAAACAACTGGGGTTCCAGGACGAGTGACAGGCGATGCAGCTCATGGCCTCATTTTGGTGGGCGCATTGCTGTTCCGCGGGTTGGCCACCCCACTCTAGCTTTCCGTCTGCCGCCATGCGCACCGTTTTGGCCAGATGCGATTTGAGATTGTAATGTTTGCTCAGTGGGTTGATGGTGTCGGCCGTCTGCACAAGTTCCCACCAGCGATCTTTTTCGACCATCGAATTCTGAATGATCCTGTCTTCGCGCACCTCGAAGCGCCGTTTTCCGAACGGGGTTCGCAGCGCCCTCAGATCGGTGCCGGCAGGCAGATTGGGCCCGCCCTCCGGCGCCGCCGGTCCCGAGGTGCGCAGTTCCGCCCGTCGGTTTATCGTGCCATGACAGTCGGTGCACGCGATCTCGATGGCAGCCCGCACTTCGCCGTAGAGTTTCGAATTGCCGTGATTGTCTTGATTGAAGTGACAGTCGATGCAGTGCATCCCTTTTTCCAAGTGAATATCCATTAGATGCACCGGCACGCCCTGGCGCTGTTTGCCTTCTTGGCGCTCTTGGTCGCTCGGCGGCACCATGGCCTGCATCAGCTCTTTGTTCCCGACGTTCGGGACGATCTGTCCCGAGTAGTCCAGGAAATTCCCGGAGCGGTCTTTTTTGAAGACCGCGCGAAATACCCAGCCGTGACCGTGGAAATCGGCGAACTGGGAATGCCGCGCCACGGGATTCAGATCGGCCACACGAGCCAGAAACTCGGGGTCGGACCAAAGACCCCGAACGGCGGTCTCATCCGGGTTGGACATCTGCGACTGGACGGCCTCCTCGGACGTCGGATACTTTTGCCGAACCGGATACATCAACTCGCCGTCGGTTTCGTTGTCCCACCACATGAAACCCAAGTAGCTGTTGAGCACGTTCGTGCCCGGGTGAATGTGGCAAGTGATGCATTGGCTGGTGGGGATCGACAAGGTGAACTTATGATCGATCGGATGGCCCGGTTCGTCTTTGGGGATCATCGGGTCCGGGTTGATTGTCAGGCCGCGATTCCCCAGCAGACAGTTCGCCTCTCCCGAATGAACGCTCGAGCGGTCGTTGGCATAGATGACATGACAAGCCGTGCAGCCGCTCGACCGGTAGTCGCCCGGATGATCGTTAGTGCCCAGAAAATTCAATGTGGGGTCAAGCAGTCGCGTTTTTTGCAAGCCAATAAAAACCGGATCCGTGCGGTTCTCCGTCCCCAGGCCTCGCAGGCTCAATCGGGATCGAGGACGGCCTGACTCTTCGAGTGACTCGGGAATGCCGACCTCCGCGCGAAAGCGCCCGCCACGCTCGAAAATTCGCAGCACGTTGGCCGGCTGGCTGATCTCAAATCGTGGGAGCGGATCGAGGTACGGCACGATGCCCTTGTTGGCGATGTCTTCCGCACTGGGCGGCGGCACCGTTTGCAAGCGTTGCGGCGAACCCAACATGCTATAGCTTTCGCCGTAGTGGGCAGCCTTGCTGGGAACGGCGCCGTTGTTGTAGAGAGCGGATCCCCACAGCATGCAACCGTGAGTCATCATGCTTTTGCGAACGCCAAGCACTTCGCGGGGATGACAGTTACCGCAACTGATGGCGGCGACCCGCAAATCGCCGGGATTGACAAATCGCACGAACTCCGGCGATTCGTGATTCAACAGCGTATAGGAACGCACAGGGTTTCCCGAGGTGGCCCAAGCCTGGGGAAACCGCGGCGGCACGTGAGCCTCATGCTTCGAAGTGGCGGTCGGATCGCCGCCGTGGCAATCGGTGCAGCCCAAGCGGACCGTGGGCTTGTCGTGCATGTCCCGCACATTTTGATGGCACTCGACGCAGCCCTGGCTTTTGGCCGCGGCCTGCTCGCGAGTCTGCCCGGAAAGATCGCCGAGGCCCGAGAGCTCTCGTGGCAAAGAATACGCTGGCGGACCCTCGCCGTGATACGGATTTGCCGGCACGCCGGGATTCTCGGCCGGCGCGGAGTTCCCTCGGGCTGGGACTGGCGCCAGATAACGGGCTTTCGTGGCGGGTTGCCGCTGCGCTACGGCAATAACGGGTGTGCCGACTCCCGCCGCTAGCGCGGCCAACAAGACGATGCTGCGCCTGGAAAATAATCGTCGCAATCCCATCATCCGACTTCCTTGTCAGAAAGGCGTGCCCGTCCGCGGAGGACGAGCACACCAAAGATGTTACTGGATTTCCTGGTTTTTGACTCGGTCAATGTATCCGGTCGATTTCGAGATCAGTAGCTCAGGTTGAGATCGATGAAGCTAGCAAACAAGGCGGCGACGTTGCCCACGATCGGATCGTACAGGTCTTTGAAACCCTGTCCGGGAATGAGTCCCGAAATGCCCGCGGTGACGATGGCGCGGTTGTTGAGAAAGGGTCGATATTCGGTTCCCAGGCTGAGATCGACGCCGATATTGCGGCGAATATTCTCTTGAAACACGAATTGTTTCAGGACATTGGTATTGTCGAACCAGAGGAAATTCACATTGCTGATCAAGCGGCTTCTGGGAGTCACTTCGAAGTCCACGCCCACGTTGACCAGGTCGAGGCCCGGATTCACGAAATTGCTTTGGCCCTCGATCTTGCTGGAGCGCAGATCGGGGACGAGGCTCATGCGGTTCACCAGATTCACGCCCAAAAGCTTGATGGATTGACGCTGCCAATAACTGAACTGGCCGCCGGCGAAATTCGGATTGTCGAGAATCGCGTCGAATCCTCCCGCCTTCTTGTCGTTGATGTCGTGGTCGCCCGAAGCATAAAACAGCGAACTGCGAAAACGTACCCAGTCGCGGTCGTACGACAGTTCAAGAGCCGCCATGCGGGCGTCGATTTGGACGGGCTGCCCGGCCAGCGGATTGAGGGTGTCGCGACCGAACACCTGATAAAACGCGTGATTGATGTTGAACCGGTTGATGTGCCCATCGCCGGTCCAACCCACGTAGTAGGCATTGACGGAATGCGGCAGGGCCACGCCCGCGGGATCCGGTCGGACCAGAAAGCCGTCGTTATCGTAATGAAGACTAGCCTTGTCGTGGTTGTAATGGAAACTCACTTGCGCCGTGTAGCCCGGCCAGATGAAGTCCTGACGGAAATAATTGAGGATCAGCGTATTTTGATGCCGGTCGTCAAACGTGTTCAAGAAACTGTTGGTATCTTTTTCGGTCTGGTCGAAATAGATCGCGTTGAACTGATCGCGATTCGAAAGTCGCGTGCCGAACAAGCGGACGGCGCGGTTGGTGTCATTGAAAATGAAGCCGCGAAAATCGCTGTTGAAGAGCTGCGAGCCGGCACGGACCGACAGAAAGTCGTAATCCGGACTGAGATCAGCCAGCTTCGTCTCGGCGAACCACTCCTGCAGAGCAAAATCCTTGCGAAATCTCGTCGTCCCCTCTTCGACGTCGGGACCGACGATTCCTAGTTCTTGAACGCTTAGATAGTTGATATTGAAAGTCGGCGTGAGCCGGATTCGCCAGTCGGCCGGCTTGAATGCCGCGTCGCCATGCGATAGATCGAAACTTAGCACGAAGTTATGAGTGTAGAAGAACTGATTCGGTTTGCCGAAGAAATCGTTCTCGTTGGGGTTGGTCGTGCTCTCAAACGGCGTCGTTGGCGTCGGGACCTGGCGGAATTCCGTGATGGACTGGCTCGTCGCCGTAATGCTTAGAAACGTGTGCTGGCCGACGATCGGATAGTCTCCCTTCAGCACGTTCTGCTTATAAGAGTTCCACTTGTTGCCTTCCACGTAAGGGTAATCATCGAGGATCGGATGTCCCCTGCCGTACCGATCCCACTCGGGAAAGCCCAATCGCCAACGATCCTCGAGCGGCACGAAATGGCTGCTTTCCTGCTCCTCGCGCGGCAAAATCCCGGAAGGTCCCGTGAAGCCCGAGGGTGGTAGCCGAGAATACTGCAACAAGGATTCCGGCTCGGCCGCTGGCAGTGCTTCTGCTTCGGGAAAAACCGGCTCCTGGGGACCGCGCAGAACCTCCGGGCGCTGGACGGGCAAGCGTTGAAGGCCCAAATTGCCGCTCGGCGGCGCGACATTCTGCGCGCCCACGCTGGATTCGGAAAAGCCGGCAAACCGCACTGCAGGGTTGCCGGATCGAGAATCGACGGATCCCGGCAGAGACCGGCCCGCGGAATTGTCTGCAATGGGTGGCAAGCGAACGACCAAGGATTCCAATAATGTCGGCTCGCCGTCGTTCACCATCGATGCATTGACCCCGACGGAGCTCTGCCCCTGCAAATCCAAGGGAACCGGCAGGTCGGGCCAGCCGGCGGCGGCCGGCAAGCTGGCACTGGTGTCGTCCGTGGTAATCGGTGATGTCGCGGCGCACGAGGCCACCAGCGGTAGCGATTGCTCGCCGTCAACCTGTTCGCCCGATGCGCTTTCGCGGTCGTGGCACGGCAGGTTGTCGGATGCCGGAGAGTCAAACGCGCCTTGTCGGGGCTGCCAAACAGCGGCCCTCTCGCAGCGATCAATGGTCGGTCGGGTGGCTCCCGGGGGTGCTTTGGAAGCTACTGCGGAGGCCTGCGGTCGAATCGACTGGGCCGGCGAGTTACCTGCCGAGTCGACGAGAATACGACCCCAAACTGCCATCAACACAACCGTGCTGGCAATCAGGATCAAGCCGTGCCGTGTTTGAGAATCGTGGCCCTTAATGTGTCACCTGGCTGCGGGGAAATCTGTTGCCCTTTTTTTCCACCTGGGCTGCAAGCGGAAATTAACTCGTTTCTTTCAGGAACAAAGGGATATGTTGCAAGGAAATCCGGCTGACCGTCGAGTGCAGGCGTGCATATTCACCGGTTCGGTACCGACACGGCCAATGGGGCTTCCTGTCACTTTAGAAAGGAGTTGATCAAGCACCGTTGAGACATGTAGGCGCGCACAGACTGCGTGCGTCGCCGGCGACCTTTCCGTTTGTATCGGTTGTATCGCCTGGCGCAATAAAACGAATCGAATCGTATTTGCGGGACCGACCAGTTAAATGGCCAATGACGCCGGCAAATCGGAATTGCACACGAGCATCGCCGCTGAGTTGGCAAGCATGGTAGAATGCGGGCAATATAGGAAAAAGCGTCTCTGGACAGAACAAGACGTTTGCAAATTCTCGTTTTCACCAGCCGTAGCGCCCGCTGATCCTATTTCGAGTCAACAAGGTAGCACATGGCCAATTCTCAAAAGAAACGCGGAGCGCGACAGTTGAAGTTCGAAGGCCTCGAGTCGCGCATCGCGCTGAGTGGCGCGACGGTCCTTACACAGGCGGATGCCGCTCAATTCCTCCAGCGGGCGTCGGCGGCTTCAGCCAGCCAGGATGCTATCATTGCCATCGTCGATCGTGGCGGAAACATCCTCGGCGTGCGCACGGAGGGGGCCATCAATACGGCTGACCAGGATTACCTGGTCTTTGCAATCGATGGCGCAGTGGCCGAGGCGCGCACGGCGGCATTTTTTTCCAGCAAGGCCGCGCCGCTCACCTCGCGGACAGTACGCTATATCAGCCAGTCCACGATTACCCAGCGCGAGGTCGAATCGAATCCCAATATTCCGGATCCAAACTCGACGGTCCGGGGACCTGGCTTCGTGGCCCCGATCGGTGTCGGCGGACAGTTTCCACCGGGCATCGCAAACACTCCGCTCGTCGATTTATTCGCGATCGAACACACCAATCGCGACAGCCTCGATAATCCAGGGCCCGATGGTATCAAGGGGACTCCGGATGACATTATTCTGCCGAGCCGTTTCAACGTGAACCCGGCCAACATCCCTCCGGGTCAGGGTACCAACGCGCCGGAATCCTACGGGTTTGTCTCCGGCATCAGGCCATTTGCCCAGTCGCGTGGCATAGGAACGTTGCCGGGGGGAATTCCGCTCTATAAGAACGGCATCTTGGTCGGCGGCATTGGCGTTTTCTTTCCCGGGCCCAACGGCTATGCCTCGTTCGAACAGGGCTTTATACCGAACGTCGGCCAAACGAGTCTTCAGCGCACGAACGCGCCGCGAGTGTTAGAGGCCGAATGGATTGCGTTTGCGGCCGCGGGAGGCAGTTCTGGAGCCAGGGCTTCCGTCGGAACATTGGACGGCATCGCTCCGGTGCCGGGCTATGATTTGCCTGCCGGCAGAATTGACTTGGCCGGAATCACTCTGCAGGAAGTTGGCCCAATCGCTGGACCCCTTGGTATTCAGACGATTCTCAAAGTAGGAATGACCGTGGGCCGCGGCTTCGCGAGTGGCCATGGAAACACCGACCAGCCAATTGATCCGGCTCACGATTTATTCGCCGAGGGCAAACCGGTGCCCGCTGGCTGGCTGGTGCAACCCCATGCGGGCTCCGCGCTCACCGAGGCGCAAGTGACCCAGATCATCGACCAAGGCATTGCCGAGGCTCAGGCGGTCCGCGCGCAAATTCGCCTCCCCCTCGGAGCTCGAACCAGGATGGTGCTGGCGGTTGCCGACAAAGACGGCAGCGTGCTGGGCTTATTCCGCATGCCCGACGCCACCGTCTTCTCCATCGACGTGGCGGTGGCCAAGGCCCGCAACACCGTCTATTATGCCGACCCGACGCAAGTTCAGCCGATCGATCTGGTCGACGATAACAAGGATGGAATTCCCGACGTGCCCGCGGGAACCGCCTTTACGAACCGTACATTCCGCTTCCTGGCCGCTCCGAACTTCCCCTCCGGTGCATTCAACTCGATTCCGGGTGCGTTTTCGATTTTGCGCGATCCCGGTATCAATCCTAAAACGGCCGAAAACGTCGGCCCGCCGAGACCAGCGTCCGTCTATCAAAGCGTGTTGGGTTTCGATTCGTTCCATCCCAACCGGAATTTTCACGATCCGAACAACTTTGCCAATCAAAATGGCGTAGTCTTCTTTCCGGGCAGTACGCCGCTCTACACAAACAGCATCCTGGTGGGCGGCTTTGGGGTCAGCGGCGACGGCGTCGATCAGGACGACGTCGTGACCTTTTTCGGAGCTCAAGGTTTTCAAGCGCCAAACGCCATCCGGGTCGACCAATTCTTCGTTAGAAACGTACGCCTGCCATTCCAAAAGCTCTCGCGCAATCCGCATGCATAAACAACATTCAGCTGTTCACGGGTCACGGAAGATGCACTTTCCAGGCCAACATAAGTTTCGCGCGGCGGTTGCCTTGGCGGCCGTGTTTTGCAGTTGCCTATCGGGTGGCCTGGCGGAAGCCAATTCCGAATGTAATCCGCCGGAAACTTGCCCGCTGTGCAGGCAGTACGAGAAGGGCTGCGCCCAGTGCATCGCTTCGTATGCCCGGCCCTCCAACACGCCACGTTACACAGGTTACTACGTCGGTGGCGGGGCCACGTTCAAGGGCGAACCACGTTTCTCCGATGAAGGCACGTGGGGCTGGGACTACTTTGGAGGGCTCATCCCGAGGCGCGTTTCGCTAAACTGGTGGCACGGCCAGCGCGCTCAAGGAGGCACCGGTTCTTATCGAACCGACGGTCCCCGCCTGCTGCAGCCTCACTAAGAGCGTCCCGGTCCGGGTGATACCAATGACACTCCACGCAATCGAAGCGGGCGCCACCTCGATCACGATCGTCGTTTGTAACGCTAGGACCGTGGCAGTCCAGGCATTTCTCAATGCCCGGGATTAACACCTCGCTGTTATCCAATGTGGCCGTGGCGTCGATTGGCCGGCTGTTGCGCAGATCTTTGGTCCATGCCGGCGGCTCATCATCTAGTGACGCTCCGGCGTGGCAGTCGCGACAAGCAAGTGCGGTTGCCTTGTGTGGCGCGTGGTCAAACCGAGCATGCTTTAGCCACATCTGCGGCACGTTGACGGCCGCAATCTCCGGCAACTGATTCGCATGCGTCTGCGGCTGGGCAAATCCGTGACACTTCGAACACACCACGCGCAAACGGGACGAAGCATCGCTAATCCCCTGCTCAAGTTGACGGCGCATCGTCACCTCGTGCTCCGCAACTGGTTTGTGCGGCAGATTGCGCGGCGGCGAAATCACCTCGTCCCAAAGGCTGGTCTCTTGCTTGAAAACCAGAGCCGAGTACGCGCGCTCCAAGAATTGGCCAATTTGTTTCGACGTCAGCCGATGCGGAATCAAGTCCGAAGAATCCGGCTCATTAAGCGTTTCACTCGGCGGCTTGAAATTGAGCGGGTGGCACGCCTGGCAGTGAGCCTCGTAGATAATCGGCCCCATATAGTCGCCCGAGGATCGCGCCGAGACAGCCTCCGGACGACTTTCCCCCTGTGCCGTCGGGGCACGCTCGCGGACACCCGACCGGTGGCAGGCCGAGCAATCGAGCTTGAGCAATTGGCTCTCTTCGGCGAACCCCTGATACTGCTTTTGAAAGCTCGCGGGGATTTTGTCGAGCGTCCATGCGTCGGGCCGATCCAAGGGACCGAATGTCAGGCCCCGCGCCAGGTGCCGTCGATGAGAAAACTTGAGTCTGCCCGGATCGGTCGCAATGGATTTGAACTCGGGATGGTGCTCTCGATCGAAGCGGCTCACGTCCTCGAAATTCGTAGGACCTTTAGAGTGCCCCTTGAGGTCTGCATGGCACTCGGTGCAAGATCGATCGGTGGTGCGCGTCAACAGGGCGTCGCGGCCCTGATGTTCCAGATGGCAACTGGCGCAAGAGGTCTCGGTGCGAACTTGATTTGGATGGTGGTCCCCGACGGGATGACAGCGCTTACACTGCTGGTCGACGACGTTCGTCGTGCTCAGAGCGCGAGCCAGCCAGGCGTCGCCGCGGATGGGGCT
This sequence comes from Planctomycetia bacterium, assembly GCA_016200205.1. GTDB lineage: Bacteria > Planctomycetota > Planctomycetia > Pirellulales > PALSA-1355 > PALSA-1355. The sequence continues at coordinate 3,006 of JACQFF010000279.1, read as the reverse complement.
GAAATCGACGTGACAGGCCGCGCAATCTTGTTCCAAGGTAGCATGCGCCCAGGCAAGCTTGCCGGGGGAATAGCAAGAATCGTCGCGCCGCAGGAACCCGGCCACCAGCCAGCCAATGGCCACTACGCCGGCGACGAGCGCGAGCGCCCGCTTCCAACGAAGCATGGTGTCGCTGCGCTTGTAATAGTCCAGTGCGATGCGGCTCGCCCGTTGCTTCGTTCGTTTTAATGGGTTGGGCGTGGACAAGCAGACTACCAATACTTGCAAGCGACGTAGATATGGACAATCAACAGCACGAAAAGCATGACCGACAGCGGCGCATGCACCAGCAGCCAACCGTGCAGCCAGTGATGCAGTTGCGTCTGCAAATCGAACTGTCGACGTTGGCTGCAGAGATCTTCGATTTCGTCGACCGCCGAGTGCGCCGCCGGATCCAAGCGCGCCTTGAGTTCGTGAAAGAGCTGCGCCGACCTCAGCGGATCGCCCAAGAGGGTCACCTGCCGGCGCCCGCCGCTCTTCAAATAGGGTCCGATCAGCGTATAGAACGCGATGCGCAGCGGCTCGGAATTCGGAACTGCCACGGTAGGTGCCCGAGCCTGCAAAACTTTGCCGCGCGTCTTGCCGACCGCGCGGTAGCCGCCGACCGTCAAGTAACCCCCTTCGGATTCTTCCACGTCGGGTCTCAGCCGCGCATAATCGCGATCCTTCGCCGGGCCACACACGGCCAACATCACGTCCTCCGCGTCATAACAGTTTTGAGCGGAGATCTGTTCTATTTCCGAGTAAATCGTTTCGGCCGGCACACGGTCGAACATCAGTCGCGGCAGGTACTGCTGTAGCGCTAGTCCCCATAGTCCGCTCGCGATCACGACCGTAAAAAAAACGACCAGCGTGACGCTCAACGGCGCGCCGAGATGGCCGCCGCTGTGCAGAAATACCAACGGCACGCTGAGCAGTCCCAACCAAATGTGCGCTCGCAGCCAGGCTTGTGCTCGACCAATTCGCCAGGCGCGAAGTCGTTTTCGCGGCCAGAGCAACAGATCGAACAAGATAATCAAGCCCGCTTTCATTCCCGGCGAAGCCTGAGATCTCCCGAGATCTATAGTATCCTTGGGCGCGCGAGCCGGAGTAAAGCAGGTAAGCCTGATCGCGATGAGAACTGAGGAAGATTTTTCTAGCACCGGACAATGGGGCTGTCAATTCGGTCGCTTAGATCAAACGGCCAAAACGCAACTGCCGCCCTTGCAAGCGGCGTTTCCCAGCCGCTTGACTTCGGCGAGCTCAGCCGAGCCGCGGCTTAGCGTCGCACCGGCCGATCGGTTTTGTCCAGCCGCTGTTAAACGGAGTTCTTGACCAAGTCCATCGCTATTGTTCGCCGCAACATGGCCGTGGCGATGATCGTGGAGAACACGATCAACATCTGGCCGGGACCGTACATCAGCCAGACGCACTCGGTCTGGTGGGCGAAACTGCCGCGAAACAGCTCGAAAGCCAGGATCAGATCGCTGGCTAAAAAAAGCGCTCCGCCCAGCGCCGGCCAGATGAGCCGCCGGTCCTGTAGCGCCAGGCCGCTCGTGATTCCGGCGGTGCCGGCCAAGAGCAACGAATAGGGAAGCGCCGGCCAGACGAGCGCGCGTGCTTCAGTCCCCTCGGCGACGACGAAGTACCAGCCCACGAGCCCAACGAGTTGCCAGGCGAAAACCGCGCTAAAGATCGTTCGAAGATTGGTTAAGCCGGCGCGCTTTGCCAGGCTGACGAATCCAGTAATGTAGGCGATGTGGCCCAACGCAAAGGCGATAATGCCTCCCAAAACCGGCTCAGCGAGCGGCACGAAATCGAGTAAGCCGGCGTTGAAGAAATCGCCGATCGAGCCGAGCGTCATCCCGAGAGCGATGCACGCCGCGAACCATCCGGCCGCCGTGCTCCGCCACCGTCCAAATGCCAGCCAACCGGCAGCCACGAGCGCGACCGACGACCCCATCCGCGCCGCCGTCGCGCCCGACGAGCCATGGCCACCGCCGGTCCCCAACGCCATCGCCGCCGCCAGGCATGCCGCCCAGGCGAACCAGAGCGAGTTGAAAACGATCCGGCCCGATTGCATTTCAGGAAGGTCAGAGGCGAAAGCTCTATTCAAATCTGGATCCGCTACGATTCGATAGGGCGAATATCCCGCGGAAGCACGTTCATAAGCTGCACGCAGCGCCCAATTCATGCAGGCTTCTGGTTCGGCAAATTCAGCTTCGGGCGGTGTCGCGCGACCAAACGGTGCTGGTACGCCCGCCGGTCCGTGTAAGGGCATGATGTAGAAAAGTAACGAGCCGTTAACGATTCCCACGCCTTCCACATCGGTCGAGTCGTGGTTCCGAACTGATACTGGAGTCTTTGCCGCAAGTTGCTGGCTTCACCCGCATAGAGAGGTTCTCGATCCGATGAGGTGGCCACGACATAAACTCCTGGGTGCTCGGGAAACTTCCTGACACCGTTTTTGTCGAGCGGCATCTCCCGGCTGAATCGAGCGCCGGTGAGTAACTCTGCTCTGGATCGAACGAGCTTTGCGCTCTTGCGTAGTTTCAGGGCAGCCCAACGGTACTGAAGAGGCTCGTATCCAGGCGCCCATCTGCGTGCAATTTCGTCGAAAGACAAAGCGACGAACGGATCGCAAAGGATACTGTCTATGCTCTCGCAGCCAGAATCGATCATTTGCCGCCAGGCGATTTCACTGGCAAACAAGTAGTTCTCGCAATCTTCCCATCGAAACTCGGTTCGACGGACTGCCGTCAAGTCCACGAGAAGCCCCGCCTTCCGCATACCGAAGAGCGTCCAGTTCCATGTGCGCGGTTCCCCCGGCAGACCCAGGGTGCGACAAGTGTCGGCAAGATTCCGGTTCATGTCGGGATCGGCAACAATTCGATCCAGGGAAAAGCCATCGTAGGTGCGACGAAACGCTTCGAGTAACCCCTCGTGCATCATCTTTAGCTGAGCCGGCGACGGCCGATCAGCGTCACC
>JACQFF010000025.1 GCA_016200205.1 Planctomycetia bacterium | reverse complement strand
GGCCGGGCGCAATGCTCCGCTCCATTTTGCAATCGCAGGACGGCAAGGTCCGCCGCGGTAGCCGTTTCCGCCGCCGAACCTGCAATTGCCGGTGAAGCCGATCCCGCTAGTTTGCGCCAAACAACCGCATCATTCCGCCGACTCCTTCCCACGGATCGGTGCAGAACCGCCACAGGAACGAAGGATCTTGCACGAGATAAGCGACCGTGGCAAAGATCAGGACAGCCAGCAGAACTTCGCCCATCAGCAGCGTTGCCCGCCGAACGCGAGCGGCGGTCGGACGCACGTCACAGGCGGTCTCGACGGCTGGAACGATGCCGACGACCGGCAACGCCAAGGCGGCCGACACTTCCGCGGCGTTTGCAAAGACGGCACCGTTATTAAACCGCACGAGCTTGACCACTGCAACGGCCGTCACGACCGAGGCAATCAACAACGCAGCCAGCACCAGCGGCTGCGAGCTTGGCTGCTGACGGTTGACAGGCGGGAGAGGCGCGGAAGGCGCACGCACCGGACTTGGCGGCGTACCGGACGGTCGGGCCGCGGCAGCCGGCGCAACGGGCGATTTCATTTCCGCCAGGCGCTGAGCCGCTTGGCGCTCGGACTCCAATGCCGCCTGCAATTCGCGCTCGGCAGCTCGCCAGCGCGCAAAAACCTCTTCGAATTCGGATGCCGATTGTCGGTGGCGATGCTTTTCCGAATTCAAGTATTCGGCAAGATTCAGATCGGCCGCATCAACCGCTTCGACCCCGCCGGATGGCGGAAGTTCTTCCGCGAATGGACGTTCTAACTCGAGCTTCTGCGACAACCGGGCAATACGGTCGTCGATCTCCACAATCTACGGATGCGCCGGCGTCAGCCGGCCGAGCAGATCTTCGCGGTGCGTTTTCAGCTCCGTGAGTTGCTTGTCAATCTGCTCCCACTGCGGATTAACGACCCCTTTGCGCGCGGGCCGCGACTCGCGAAACTTGGGCAGCGGCGCGGCGCCGCGGAGTCGGTGTTCTTCAAAGTGCCGCGCGATAAAGTCCTCAAGCTCGGTTTTCGCGGCGGCGGCTTTCGAACGAGCTTTTTCCACGATCTCATGGGCCAGCTGCAGCTCGTGCGCGGCAGTTTCTCGCTGACCCACCTCCTTCAAGGTGTCCGCATCGGCCCGAGCGGCGACGACTTTCTGTTGCGATGTGAGCGCGAAAACAAGGACCAGCATCGCGGCGGGAACCAAGAGTCGGTAAGCCGCCGGTGTATGTTGGTACGCCGCACTTGAGGGTTTTTTTGCCATTTTGGGACTCGGGACAGGAGTCGGGGCGGTCAAAAACGGACCAACCCATCCAATCAGAATAACCCCGAGTCGTCATCGACACTCGCCGCGGAATACTTGAATCGGCGGGACGACAATTGTCCCGCGGATTATACTGAATGACTGCTCCCAACCATGGGGGGATCTACCATGTTTCGCATCAAGATCTGTGGAATTACCAGCGTCGAAGATGCGTTGGTTGCCGCCGCTGCGGGCGCCGACGCGATCGGGCTCAACTTTCATCCCCCAAGCCCGCGCTTTTGCGGCCTCGAGCTTGCTAGCAAGATCGCGGCCGCCGTTCCCCCGCAGGTATGCAAGGTCGGAGTATTTGTAAACGTCACGGCCGGAGAGATTCGCGCGATCGTCGCATCGGCCGGGCTCGACCTCGTCCAATTGCACGGCGATGAACCGGCCGAAACGATCGCGGAATTGAGTGGCCTGAACGTGATCAAGGCGTTTCGCGTCGCGAACGATCTTTCGGCTGCCGCCGCGTATCTCGATCACTGCCGCGCTCTGGGCGCCCTGCCGCAAATGGTACTTCTCGATGCCTTTCAGCCCGGTCACTACGGCGGCACCGGCCAGACCATTCGAGTGGACATTCTACGGAAAAATCGGGAGTTGCTGGGCGATTTGCCGCTGGTGCTGGCCGGGGGCTTGAGGCCCTCGAACGTCGCGGCCGCCATCGCCGCGGTTCGGCCGTCGGCCGTCGACACAGCCAGCGGCGTGGAGACGAGTCCGGGCAAGAAGTCCGCAACCTTGGTTCGCGCATTCGTCGAGACGGCCAAGGCGGCTTTCGCGCGATCGCACGCGGGCGGCGATTGAAGGTCGCACTTTGTCCGTAAGAGTTTGCGCCAGATCGACTTGCCAGTGGCCCGCAATGCATCCTATGATAGTCGAGTCCGCCGGGCGAAATGTTTTGCCCCGGGCCGAGTAAGAGAATTCCGCAGGACTGCTTGAAGGAGGCACCCGTGGCGCAAGTGGAAACGCGATTGCCGTACAAAGTGGCGGACATGTCGTTGGCCGAATGGGGCCGCAAGGAAATCATGCTGGCCGAGAATGAGATGCCCGGCCTGATGGCCCTGCGCGAAAAATACGGCCGCGGCAAGCCGCTCGCCGGGGCTCGGATCGCAGGCTGCTTGCACATGACGATTCAAACCTCAGTGTTGATCGAAACGCTGCTCGAGCTGGGCGCGCAGGTCACTTGGAGCAGTTGCAATATTTTCTCCACGCAAGATCACGCCGCCGCGGCCACGGCCAAAATCGGCGTGCCCGTTTACGCCTGGAAGGGCGAAACGGCGGAAGAATTCGATTGGTGCATCGAGCAGACGCTGTTTTTCCCCGATGGCAAGCCGCTGAACCTGATTTTGGACGATGGCGGCGACCTGACCGCCATGGTGCATCAAAAATATCCGGAATTGCTCAGCGACATTCGCGGCCTATCGGAAGAAACCACCACCGGCGTTCACCGGCTGTATCGCATGCACGCCAGCGGCGAGCTGAAAATCCCGGCGATTAACGTGAACGACTCGGTAACCAAGAGCAAGTTCGACAACCTATACGGCTGCCGTGAGTCGCTGGCCGACGGCATCAAACGGGCCACCGACATCATGGTGGCCGGCAAGGTGGTCGTCGTGGCCGGATACGGCGACGTGGGCAAGGGCTGCGCACACGCCATGAAGTCACTGGGCGCCCGCGTGCTCGTCACTGAAATCGATCCGATCAACGCCCTGCAGGCGGCGCTGGAAGGCTACGAGGTGACGACGATGGACGAGGCAGCGCCGCGCGGCAACATTTTTGTAACCGCCACGGGAAATCGCGACATTATCACCGGCCAACACCTCAAGGCGATGCCCAACGACGCCATCGTCTGCAACATTGGCCACTTCGATCTCGAAATCGACATGGCCTGGCTGAACCGCCAAAAGAACGTGAAGAAGATCGAGATCAAGCCGCAAGTGGATCGCTACACGTTCGAAAACGGCCGCTCGATTATCGTGCTGGCCGAAGGCCGGTTGGTGAACCTGGGCTGCGGCACGGGCCATCCCTCGTTCGTGATGTCCAGTTCGTTCACCAACCAGGTGCTGGCGCAAATCGCCCTGTGGACCGAGCCGAAAAAATACCCGCTCGGCGTGCACGTGCTGCCCAAGCTTTTAGACGAAGAGGTGGCCCGGCTGCACCTGGCCAAACTCGGGGCGAAACTCACGAAGCTCTCGCCAGCCCAAGCCGACTACATCGGCGTGAGGCCCGAAGGACCCTACAAGCCTGACCATTACCGCTACTAAACCATAAACCAATCGCGTGCGGCAACCGTCCGCGGCGTTCGGGGTTTGACAACCATACAGGGCTTCGGGATAACATCCGGAGCCCTGTTTGTTTTGACGGGGAAACCGCCGCCGCGGGACTTCAAAGACTGGTTTTGGATCTGCCATGCCTGAAATTCAAGCGTTTCGCGGATTGCGTTACGACCTGGGCCACGTCGGCTCGCTCAGCGACGTCGTGGCGCCGCCTTACGACGTGATCGGTCAGCAATTACAGGATCAACTCTACAAGAAACACCCGGCCAACATCGTTCGCCTGATTCTGAATCGCGATGAACCGGGCGACGACGCCCAGAACAACCGTTACTCCCGTGCCGCGCAGTTTCTGAAGAACTGGCGACGCGAAGGCGTGCTGTTCAGCGAATCGCAGCCGGCAATTTACGTCTACCACCAGGTGTTTACGACCGTGGGGCAGACGTTTACCCGGCGGGGATTCATGGCCCGCACTCGACTCGAACGTTTCGGCGAGGGCAAGATATTTCCGCACGAAGAAACCATGGCCGGGCCCAAGCAAGATCGGCTGATGCTGACGCGGGCTTGTAAAGCAAATTTGAGCCAAATTTTTGGCCTTTATCCGGACCCGAAGGCTCAAGTGCAAGAACTGCTGGAAAACGCGGTCGTCGGCGTGGCTCCGATCGAGGCCGTCGATCATTTGGGTGTGGTCCATCGCATGTGGCCGGTGAGCGAGGTGACTACGCTGGCGAAGGTGGCCGCATTGATGAGCTCCAAGGCAGTTTACAGCGCCGACGGTCACCACCGTTACGAGACCGCCTGCAATTACCGCGACGAGTTGATCGCGGCCGGCGGAGCGCTGCCGCCGCAACACCCGGCGAATTTCGTGCTGATGGTGTGCATCGGGATGAGCGATCCTGGCCTGCTCGTGCTGCCGACGCATCGGCTGTTTCGCGGACCCGACGCTATGACCTCGGTACAACTCGCGGCCAGGTTGGGCCACTCGTTCGAGACTCGCCCCGCCGGCCAGGGGAGCAACGCGGCCGGCGAGGTTTGGGACGATATCGAAACGGCCGACGACCAAGGAACGCTTGGCCTCTACACTCACAAGGACCGGCGCTGGCTGCTGGCCACGATTACCGCTGCCGGACGAGCCAAAATCGCCAGCCTCGCCGCCGACCATGGCGAGGATTGGCAGGGTTTGGGCGTCAGCATCCTACATCGACTGGTAGTCGAGAATCTCTTGGGCGGGTCCGGCTGGCCCAAGCCACGCTATGTGCACCTGGTCGAAGAGGTCGTCGAGGGCATTGATACGGGCGAGTTCCCGCTGGCGGCCCTGGTCATGCCGGCCACGGTCGACCACATCCGGACTATCAGCGAACACGGCGAGCGGATGCCGGCCAAGAGCACCTACTTCTACCCCAAGCTGCTCAGCGGTCTGGTCATCAATCCGTTGGAGTAGCGGCCGGCCCGCGAGCGAAGGAAACGCCCGCTGACTGTTCGTCGTTTCACGTGAAACCCGCGTGGGCAATCCTTGCCGGCTCATGCGCGCCATGCTCGGCGCCAAATTCTGCCCCTTCGGGACAGTTTCACGTGAAACGCCGCCACCGCGCCCCACGTACCCGGCTTTGGGCAGCCGTATGCTAGCACCCGATCTGGCCGTTGAATTTGCCATTCAGCCGATCCGGGGTGTGCGGTTACAATCCCGCCGCGCGGAGAATGCACCGGGAAAGGAGAAATGGGTGAGCCGGATTTTGTGCGTGGCCAATCAGAAAGGCGGCGTCGGCAAGACCACCACGGCTATCAATCTAGCCGTGGCGCTGGCCAAGTCCGGCAAGCGGACGTTGCTGGTCGATCTGGATCCGCAGTGCAACGCCACCACGGGTTTGGGCCACGAGCCCACGGGAAGCCATCCGCTCGTCTCGCGGCAGCCGCTCAAGGATTCGCTCCGCACCGCCGAGATCTCAAAGCTTGAAATCCTACCGGGCAGCCGCAGCTTTAAAGACATCGAAATCCTGGCCGGTGGCGAACTCAGCCAGACCGCCACGCTTAGCCAACACCTGGCCAGTGGCTTAAGCGCCTACGACTTCGTGCTCATCGACTGCCCGCCGTCGCTAGGGCAACTGACGAAGACGGCCCTGGCCAGTTCGACCGAAGTGCTGATGCCGATCCAATGCGAGTATTTCGCGATGGAGGGGCTTGCGCAAATGATCGAGGTGATTCGCGGCGTGATGGAACGGCGGCCGAACCGGCTGCGATTCGGTGGCATCGTGCTGACGATGTACGACCATTCGTTGGAATTGACCCGCGAGGTCGACGAGGAAGTTCGCGATTTCTTTGGAGAGATTGTTTACAAAACCGTGATCCCGCGGGACGTGGCCGTTTCCGAGGCACCCAGCCACGGACGGTCGGTGATTGACTATGCGCCGCGTGCCCGCGGGGCCCGGGCTTACGTTGAACTTTGCATGGAGGTGCTCAATAGTGAATAAGGAACGACGCCTCGGGCGTGGATTAGAAGCCCTGCTGGGCCGCCCGTTGACCAGCCCGCTCGAATCGGCGGAAACCTCACGCCGCGAGCCCAACGACGACCTGCGCGAGGGCCTGATCCAACTGCACGTCTATGAAATCGAAAACAATCCCTTTCAGCCCCGCCGCGATTTCGACGAAGCGGCGATCGCCGAGCTCAGCGAAAGCTTGAAACAACACGGTATGATCCAGCCGCTGGTGGTCCGCCGGCACGGCGAACGATATCAACTCATCGCCGGCGAACGGCGTCTGCGGGCCGCGGTCAAAGCCGGCTGGCAGCACGTGCCCGCCCAGGTGCGCGAAGCCGACGATCGGCAAATGTCGGAAGTGGCCATCGTCGAGAACTTGCAGCGCAAGGACCTCAACCCGCTGGAAAAAGCCCTCTCGTTCCAGCAGTACCTGGAGCGCTATAGCTGCACCCAGGACGAGCTGGCCGGCCGCCTGAAGATCGATCGCTCGACGATCGCCAATCTGATCCGGCTGCTGGAATTGCCGGAAGTGATTCAGCAGTCGATTCGTTCGGGCAACTTGAGCCAGGGCCACGCCCGGGCACTGTTGCCGCTGGGAGACGAGCGCGAGCAGTTGGCGTTCTGCAAACGGATTCACGCTGAAGCGCTCAGCGTCCGCGCGACCGAGGAATTGGTGCAAGAGGCGATCCATCACGCCGACCGCGAGCCGCTCTCCGTTATCGGCGCCGAACCGCCGCGCGCCAAGTCATCGCGCCGCGGCCGCGACCAATCCGCCGCCCTGGAGCAGGAGCTGCGTACCGCCTTGGGAACCAAGGTCGATTTGAAGCAGAAGACCGGCGGGCGAGGACAGATCGTGATCCACTTCAGCACGCCGGAAGAATTCGACCGCCTCCGCCAGCAACTGTGCGGGCGCGCCCCTCGCAGCCAGGTGGGATAACGATCTCCTCCGGCGAATTAGTATACACCAGTTCACTAAACTCGGTTGTCAGTCTCGACTCGGGCTGATAGGATACCGGGGCGGCGCCGCACCGCGGCCGCGAAGACGTATATTTGGATCGCAATCTATTTCGGGGCGTGGCGCAGTCTGGCTAGCGCACCTGCTTTGGGAGCAGGGGGTCGGAGGTTCGAATCCTCTCGCCCCGATTTTTGGCCGCTGTGCGGCCAAAAATAGAGAAGAGAGATGTACAAAGGAGAGAGTAGAACGGAAGCAAGACGCAAGCGATTCTTATAGCATCATGCGCGGCTCGACGGCTCTCCTCGGTCTACTCTCCACTCACTACTTTCTTCTTTTGAGATCGGGTGTACCGCGCGAATGCCCTTCACCTTTGAGAAACTGCTCGTCTATCAAAAGGCGATGTCATTTGCGGACGCAATCTGCACGCTCACGCGCGATTTTCCGCGCGGCTACTACTTCCTGGTCGACCAGTTGACCCGCGCATCGCTTTCCATCGCGGCCAACATTGCCGAAGGCAATGGTCGCTTCACAAAAGCCGACCGACGCAACTTCTTCGGCATCGCGCGTGGGTCGGTGCAAGAATGCGTCCCTCTCCTGGAACTTGCGGCGCGACAGAAACTCCTGAAGTCTGAGCAGCACGAGCGACTCAAAGCCGAATTGGAGGAGATTGCCCGCATGTTCTCAGTTCGACTTTTGCACTTTTTGGAACGGTTAACCCTCGAATTCCCGAGGAAAACACATTTTCGGCATTCGTCAAAGAGGCACCGGGGGTTGCAGAAACTTCGCTCGGGCCTCGTTTTGTCCGACATATTCGCGATTCACG
>JACQFF010000273.1 GCA_016200205.1 Planctomycetia bacterium | reverse complement strand
GACGTGGTCGCGGCCAATTGAAGCTATTTGCATCGGACCCTTCGCGGCAGCTCGAGTTGCCGAAGATTTGGGCGACCCCTGGGGCGCCGGTTCAGCACCTTTCGGCGTGGCTTCGCCCTCCGGCTTGGTCGGTGTCTCAGTTGCCCCAGCCGCTTCGGGTTTCGATTCCGCCGGAGTCGATGTGTCCGCAGCCGGTTCACTCGCCTTGCCGGGAGCCGAGGCGTCCGGGGCCTTATCTTCGGGTTTCGCGGCTTCGATCGTGCTCAGCGGCCCGAACGTCATGTGGTACGTCAACAGCGACTTGCCGAATGTCTTCTGCAGATCGTCCTGCACATTCTTGATGTCTCGTTCGGAAGTGTCGACTTTGAATTCCAAGTTGTTGTCGCCCACGCTGCTGACTGCCACGTCGGGCAAATGTGCCACGTGACTACGCACGTCGGCAATGTCCTGCGGTTTGTCTTTGTCGAACAGCAATTGCACGCTCGACCCACCGGTGAAGTCGATATCCAGCAGCCCGCCGCCGCGCGTGCCAGCGGCAACCAGCCCGACCACGATGATAATGATCGAACCGGCGACGGCCGGCGTGAGCCAGCGAATAAAGTCGATATTCGTGTGGCCGATCAGGTGCAGCATTTTCAGGCGAGTCAGCCAGCGTTTCTTCTCGGCGACGTCGAAGATCACCCGCGCCACGTAGACCGCCGTGAACAGGCTCATCATCAAGCCGAGAATCAACGTAACGGCAAACCCTTTGATCTGGTCGGTGCCGATCACGTAGAGCACCATGGCGGAGACCAGCGTGGTCACGTGCGAGTCGATAATCGTGGCCATGGCGCGCGAGAAGCCGTTGCGAATCGCCATCCGCAACGAGGCTCCGCGTTCCGTTTCCTCGCGCATTCGCTCGTAGATCAGCACGTTGGCATCGACCGCCATGCCGACGGTGAGCACCAGTCCCGCCAGCCCCGGCAGGGTAAAAGCGGCTTTGATCAGGATCATCAGCGCTACGGTGACCACCATGTTGAGAACTACCGCCACGTCGGCCACGATTCCGCAAAAGCGGTAATAGACCAGCATGAACACCAGAATGGCCACCGTGGAAATGATCATCGACTCGCTGCCTCGGCGAATCGTGTCATCGCCGAGTTGCGAACTGATGCGCTGCTGGCTGATGGGCTCCGGGCGCAAGCTGGCCGGCAAACTGCCGGCATTGAGCACGCCGACCAGAAAGTCGACTTCTTCCTGGGTGAAATTGCCGGTGATCTGGCCATCGCCATAAATCGCGCTATTGATCGACGGCGCCGAGAGCATCACGTTGTCCAGAACAATGCCCAGGTTGCGTTTGAAATCGGGCGTGGCCGGATCGGGGAGGTTGCGTTTGGTCAATTGGCCGAACTTTTCGGCCCCCGTGGAATCGAACGAGAAGTTGACCGCCAGGCGTCCCTGGTCCAAGCCCGGAGCAGCCCGATCGAGATAGCGGCCGTCGACGTTGAAAGGATCGATGCGCACCAGGATTTCTCGTCCGCGGGCTTCCGTTTGGCGAACCGTGGCGCCGCCGAGTTCCCTCATTTCGGGCCCGAGCTGCACCCAGCGGCCCGCCAGGTGGCCGCCGATGTAGACGTCGCGTCCCAAGCTCTTGCCGGCCGCCTTGATGATGTCCTTGTCATCCCGGTCGTTCGCCACGATACGAAATTCAAGCAAACCGCTGGTGCTGATCCGTTTTTTTATCTGATCGACTTCGCGCTCGTCGATTTCCGGAATGATGACTTCCAATTGCTCGGCGCCATACTGGCGAATCGTCAGTTCCTTGACGCCGCTGGGGTTGATGCGGCGCCCGACCGCGGCGATGAGTTTGTCCATGTCGACCGATTTTTGCTGCTGATCGATGCCGTAGATGAGCACCGTTTTGCCGTCTTCGCTGCGTTTGCCGGCGTTATGCAGCGTCACGTCCCCGGTGGTGCGCAAGTCGAGAATCGCGCGTTCGACGCGCGCGGCGTCGACCCCCGCGGGAAGCGCGATTTCGATTTGATCGTCCGGACGGGGCCGAGCTTCCAGCTTTTCGCCTCCGCCGACGTTAAGCCGTTCATTGACGCGCAAGATGATCGTCTGCATCCGGGTGGGCTTGGAGAGCTCGCGGTCCACTTCGTAGACGAGCACCACGCCACCGCTCAGGTCGATGCCCCGCTTGGGCGGCCAGCCCACGATGTTGACCGCCATGCTGGCCGTCAGCGTGAAGAGCAACAGGCCGATCTTGAACGAATAGTCGGGCAGCCGCAGCCGGCGGGCGATCATCGCACCGACCGCGAACGAGCCGACGATAACGCCCGCCGCGGCAATGAGCTTCACGACGCCCGACATCCCGCCTTCGGCAGGAGCTTCGGGCGCGGCTTGAGCGATGATCAACGGAAGATTGAAATACCAAGCCATGGGAGGAGATTCCTCGCGCTAAAAGTTATGCTGGTTTCTCGCCGGACGATTCCTCGCCGAGCACGCGGGCGATCGATCCGAAGGTGACGCGAATTTTCGTGTTCGTGGTCTCGTCGACCTTGAGCGTGACCTGGTCGGCATCGCGCTCGACGCTCATCACGACGCCGTAAATGCCGCCGATCGTCACCACGCGATCGTTCTTTTTCAGATTCTCAAGAAGAGCCTTGTGGCCCGCCTGCTTTCGCCGCTCCGGGCGAATCATCAGAAAATAAAACAGCACCACGATGATCACCACCGCCGGCAGCAGACTAAAGGGGCTGCTCTGCGGCGCCGCCGGGTTGTCGGCGGCCGCTTGGGCGATTGGAAATCCGAATTGCAGTAACTCTATCAAGGTTGGTACACCTCTTGGTGCCTTACGCTTAAGCGGCCACGGGCTCAGGCCTGGCGCGGACAAAAACAATAATCTCGAGCCTGGCCTGATAGAAAACCGCCGCCCTTGACTCTGCCAGAGCCCAAAAACAAACCGAGAGTGTCAAGCTGGGCAACGAACGGCCGTCGCGACTGTTTCGACGTATCTTAAAGTTATATGCCCAAAGGGACAAGGGCACCCACGCATGTGAAATCCGCTCAGTCTTCCAGACTCTCCCAGCCGCGTAGCTTTGCGTCCGCAAATTCGCTGAATCGCCCATGCCGAATCGCCTCGCGCGTGGCCGCCAACAGCCGTTGGTAGTAGGTCAAATTGTGAACCGAAACGAGCACCGGCCCGAGCATCTCGTTCGCCATGGACAGATGTCGCAGATAACCGCGGCTGTGGCGGCAGCCGGCGCAAGGGCAGTCGTATTCGAGCGGCCGCGGATCGCACTGGAACTGCACGTTGCGCAGGCGAATCGGGCCGGCGTCGGTAAAGGCCAGCGCATTGCGGCCATTGCGGGTTGGCAGCACGCAGTCGAACAGGTCGATGCCGCGGCGAATCGCCTCCAGCAAGTCCCGCGGACGGCCGACCCCCATCAGGTAACGCGGTCGATCCGCCGGCATTGCCGGCACCGTGGCCTGCAGGATCCGGTACATTTCGGCCGGTTCTTCGCCGACACTTAAACCTCCCACGGCGTAACCGGGAAAATCGAGTTCGGCCAAGGCGCGGGCACAATCGGCGCGCAACTGCGGATCGAGCCCGCCTTGCACGATGGCGAACAGGGCCTGGTCGCCGCGAGTCTGCGCCTCTCGGCAGCGGCGGGCCCAGCGAATCGTACGCTCCGTCGCGTCGCGAACGACGCTCTGGTCGTTCGGCAAGGCCACGACGTGATCCAGCACCATCGCCACGTCGCTGGCCAGGGTCTCTTGAATCGCCACGGCACGCTCCGGCGAGAGTTCGAACAGATCGCCATCGATGTGCGAGCGAAAGCTGGCTCCCTCCTCGGTGACTTTCGTGTTTTGCGCCAGGCTGAAGAGTTGAAAACCGCCGCTGTCGGTGAGAATCGGCCCGCTCCAACCACTGAAGGCATGCAGCCCGCCCAGGGTTTTGACGACTTCTTCACCGGGCCGCAGCGCCAGGTGATAGGTGTTGGCCAGAATCATTTGCGCGCCGGTAGCGCGTACGGCGTCGACCGAGAGTCCCTTGACGGTGCCTTGCGTGCCCACCGGCATGAAAGCTGGCATTTCGACGGCGCCATGCGGCGTGACGAACGTGCTTGCGCGCGCCGCCGAGAGGGTGTCAGTGGCACGCAACTCAAAGGAAAACAAGCCGGCGGTCATGTCTGGTTTCGTCTCCCCTTGCGGGAGAGGACGAGGGCGAGGGGTCGGCGAACCGCTCAAATCAAAACCCCCTCATCCCGACCTTCTCCCGCGAGGGGAGAAGGAGCAAACGCGATTCCGCGCGTCCACATCGCGATTGCGCGCTCAATCGCCCCGCAGCTTGAGGCCCTGCAGCGTCAGTTTTTCGCGGACTTCGTTCAAGCTGGTGACGCCGAAATTCTTGCATTCCAGCAGATCATCGCCGGTGCGGCGAACCAATTCGCCGATCGTGTTCAGGCCCAGGCGGATCATGCACTTGCGTGCCCGCACCGACAGGTTCAAATCCGAAATCGGACGGTCCAGCATTGCCTGCTCGTCAGGCGACATGAATTCCGGTTCGAACGCCGGCTCGGGCTCGGGTTTAGCCGTGGCGTATTGTCCCAGCGAAAGTCCCTTGGAAGCCAGCATTTCGCGGATTTCCACCAATGACGTTTCGCCGAAGTTCTTGCTGGCCAACAGTTCTTGCTCCGTGCAGCGGGCCAGATCGCCCAAGGTATGAATACCCATCTTCTGCAGGCAATTGCGGCTGCGCACCGAGAGTTCGAAGTCGCTGACCGGAATGCCCAGCACCTGGCTGGCCCGGTCGCGCTTGCGCTGGGCGTCTTCGTCGTAGAACATATCGCCCGAGGCCTGGGCATCCTTCAGGAACAGCTTGGCCCGAGCGTGACTGGGATAGACGTCCAAAATGCGTTGGTAGCACTGCTGGGCCCGATCGTACTGCTGGCGATCTTCGTACAGCACGCCCAAGTTGAGGAGCGTGCCGATGTAGGTTGGGAATTGGGCGCTTGAGCGCTCGTAGAGGTCGATCGCGATTTCATCGTTGCCGCGGCGGTCATTCTCCTTGCCCAATCCGAATAGCGCGCCGCCATGATTCGGATCGGTTTCGGCGGCTCGTTCGAACAGCGCGACGACTTCGCTGGGGTTGCCGCCCAGGGCGGAAATAGTGGCGCCGCGTTGATACAGGTATTCGGCCGTTTGTTCGACCGCGCCGGACAGCGCGTCGAGCGTCTGTAGGGCTGCTTGAGCATCGCCGGACATCCGCTGTGCCTCGGCTTTGCCGAGCATGCAATCGTCGGCGTTGTAGCCGGCCTTGGCCGCGGCGGCGTAGCTGGCGATCGCATCGCTGTATTGACCCGTCGCGAAATAAGTTTTCGCGAAGTAGAACAATGCCAGGGCTCCGCCGTCGCCGGCCTTGAGCGTTTGAATGGCGGCCGAATACCGGCCCAGCAGAAAATAGCAAACTCCCAATCGCACGGCGGTGGCTGGACTGCGCTCTTCGCTGACCTCCAACTCGGCAATCGCGTCGCGCAGCGCCCGATATTGCGAATAGTCTTCGGCGATGGCATGGACGATTTGCTGTATCTCCTGGGGCCCAAACGGACCGCCACCCAGCACGAAATGCTTCAGATCGGACTCGACAGCTTCCACCATCAGATCTCTCCAAAAATTCCTATAGCGAGCGACCGCGTATCACTTGGAAAACGAGGGCGCACGGCGAACGTGGCCGGCGCCGCGGTTGACTGGCGCGCGGCACGACCGCCGAATCAGTGTCTGTGCCGCGACAAAAATATCATGCATTCAACCAGCCGTGACAAGATGGGATCGCAGCGGGTCCGCGCCGGCACTGGCGAAAACTACTAACTTACCACCTTCCAACAACTTGCGACAGTCTAAATTTTGCCGCCCAGGCCGTCAAGAGGCAGCGAGAATCGCCACTCGACCGTCCGGCTCTATGAAGTGGACCCCAAAAACTGGGCGCCCTGATAAGGTGTAGTTTCCGAGGACGGGAACGACCGATCAGGAGGTGTCTGGATGACGCGGAAGCGGCGGGTGTTTGGGGCTGCGTTCAAGGCCAAGGTTGCTTTGGCGGCG
>JACQFF010000024.1 GCA_016200205.1 Planctomycetia bacterium | reverse complement strand
CACGAAACCGGCGGCCAGCTTCGGCCTTCGGCGGTGCACGCCGACTTGGAGAAGGCGATCACCGCTTGCCGCGAGACGTACCGTCTGACGATTTCCAGCTACAGCGTCGACATCGACGCCACGGGCCCGCTCTATTATGAACAGTTCGCCGCCTGCTGCCGGCTGGCCAAGGCCACGAAGGTCGTGGCGCTTTCGGTCCCCGCCGCTGAATTAGGCACCCCCTTCAACGCCGAAATCGAACGCTTGCAACAACTGGTCGCCATCGCCTCGTGCGACGGCGTGCTGGTGGGCGTCAAAACCGAAACCGGCCGGATCACTCAAGACCCCGACACGGCCGTCGTCCTGTGCGACAATGTCAAAGGGCTGGGCATCACGCTCGATCCGAGCCACTATATCTATGGCCCCCATGCCGGCGGAAATTACGACCAGGTGATGCGGTTTGTCTATAACGTCCACTTGCGCGACACGAGCAAAGACAAGCTCCAAGTCCGCGTCGGGCAAGGACAGGTCGAATATGGCCGGCTGATCACGCAGCTCACCAAGGTGCATTACAACCGCGCGCTGGTGGTCCATATTGCGGAAATGCCCGAGGTGGATCACGCCGCTGAAATGCGCAAGATGCGGCTGTTGTTGGAAAGCCTGTTGTAGGATACGTCAAAGTCAGGGTTTCCGATTTCAAGTGGAATTAGGTCTTTGACTTTTCCAGGGCGGGCCGGCATCGAGCTTGATCTTCGGCAGGGATGAGTTAAGTTGGTTTTGGAGGATAACAGACAGACGCGAATATCCCTGGAACGGCCATGTCGGTTCATGAACGTCAAATTCGCTTGAGCTTGCGAATTCTAATTTACCGCGAAGCCGACCTCTGGTACGGGCATTGCCTGGATTTGGACATCGTCGCGGAAGGCCAATCACCCGGCGAGGCCGTCGCAAGTTGCCTCGATCTCTGTTCAACGCAGATCGATTATGCCGTTGAAAACGGAGACATCGGAACCATTTTCCGTCCGGCTCAGCCCGAACTTTGGCACATGTTCTCCATTGCCGACGACTACCGCCTGGGCAAGGAGCTACCGAAACGGATTCAAAAGGCGGAGGTCAGGGAATTGGCGTTTGCCTGATGGCGGCGAAGAAGCCACTTAAATTCCGCGACCTTCGCCGTATCCTGAAATCGTTTGGGATCGAAGAAGACAAGTCCCGCGGGAAGGGCTCGGAGAGGATGTTCGTCGGCATCGTAAATGGACGCTTGGTCCACTACCCGACGAAGTGCCACAGCGACGGCGATGAAAAGCCAATCCCGGTTATCAACGCGATTCGCCGTGCGTTCCGCTTAACTGAAGCGGATGGGGTAAAAGACAAAGAGTTTTACAGCCGGTGATCGATGACCACCCGGTTCGACTCGCGAACCCTGACACGCGCCGCGGCCTTGGCCTCGCGAGCGATCAAACCTTGCGCTGCCGCCGTTTGCTTTCCCATCGGGGGTATACTACGCTAGCCGTCAGTCGCGCGTGCCGGCGCGCTTTGTGCGCCGACGACTGTGCCGGCTGACCCGTGCGGCGTTGTGCTTTCATCGCTTTGAAGCGAACCTTCGCATGAGAGGACCCATCCCATGAGCCACCGATTTGGTTTAGCCCTGTTGGCCGGGGCGATTTTGCTTTCCGCGTCGCGCGGCATGGCCCAGGAAAAATCTTCGCCGATCTCGTTCAAGCGAACTCAGCTCGATAGCAAGTTCCGTAGCGAGGGTGTGGCGGTGGGCGATTTCAATCACGACGGCAAACTCGATATCGCCGCCGGCAGCGTGTACTACGCCGCGCCCGATTGGAAAATGATTTCGATCCTGGAAAAACCGGCCGAGTTCGATCCGCACAATTACAGCGAGTCATTCTGCAACTTCGCCGATGACATCAACGGAGATGGCCGGACCGATCTGGTGGTGGTCGACTTTCCGGGCAAGCAAACCTGGTGGTTCGAACAACCCGAAAAAGCAGGCGGGCCTTGGAAACGCCACGAAGCCACGCCCATCACCAATAATGAAAGCCCCAGCTATCTGGATATCGACGGCGACGGCCGGCGCGAATTGCTGTTGGGTTACGATCCGGGCATGTACATTGGCTATGCCAAACCGGCCGCCGAGGGGCTGTGGAAGCTGCACCCTGTTTCGGCGACGAACGCGCCGGGCACCGATAGGTTTTCGCACGGCATCGGCGCCGGCGACATCAACGGCGACGGCCGGACCGACGTTCTAGTGACTCAGGGCTGGTGGGAAGCGCCGGCCGAGCGGGCCCAATCGACTTGGGTCTTTCATCCTGTCAATTTCGGCGAGCCGTGCTCGCAGATGTACGTTTACGATTTCGACGGCGATGGGGATAACGACGTGGTTTCATCGAGCGCCCATCAGACCGGCATCTGGTGGCACGAACAGACCCCGCAGGGCTGGAAAACGCACGAGATCGACAAAAGCTTTTCGCAGACGCACAGCCTGAACCTGGTGGACATCAACGGCGACAAGTTGCCCGACCTGGTGACCGGCAAAAGGTGGTGGGCCCACGGGCCGAAAGGCGACGCCAATCCGGACGCCCCGGCCGTGGTTTTCTGGTTCGAACTATCGCGCGCCGGTGGAAAGCCGGCGTGGACTCCGCACGAGATCGACCACGACAGCGGCGTCGGCACGCAGTTCGAAGTGGCCGACGTCAACGGCGACGGATTGTTGGACGTCGTCACGGCCAACAAGAAGGGCGCGCACTACTTTCAACAGGTGCGCAAATAGTCGGGAGGCCGCAGGCCTGAAGAAAGGGGGCATTCTACTTTTTATGAAAAAGTAGAATGTCCCCTTCGTGCGCCGCGGATCGTCAACTACGCGGATGATTTTGTGATCTGTTGTCGCGGCACCGCCGCCGAGGCGATGGCCGTGATGCGGACCCTGATGCAGTCGCTGAAACTGACGGTCAACGAGACCAAGACCCATGTTTGCCGCCTGCCGGAAGAAAGCTTCGACTTCCTGGGCTACACCCTCGGACGGTGCTACTCGCCGCGAACCGGTCGGGCCTATCTGGGCTCGAAACCGGCGAAGCGAAAGGTCCAACGGCTATGCCGCGAGACCAGCGAAATGACCGCTCGCGGCACGAGCCTCCTCGATGCGGAAGACTTGGTTCGACGACTGAACCGCAAATTGGTCGGCTGGGCGAACTACTTTTGCTTAGGGCCGGTAAGTCCTGCTTATCGAGCGATCGATCAGCACGTGACCCGCCGGCTCCGCCAGTGGTTGTGTCGCAAGCACCAGGTGCAGGAGGCGAAGTATCCGCGCTTCCCCGAT
>JACQFF010000023.1 GCA_016200205.1 Planctomycetia bacterium | reverse complement strand
GCTCGGCCGCGATCGGCGGCGATATGTTGCGCTCCGCCGCCGAAAGCATCAAGAATACCGAACTGACCACCGTGGCGCTTGTGGTCATCATTCTGCTGTTGGTTTATCGTGCGCCGTTGCTGGTCTCGATTCCCATTGTCACGATCGGCGTGGCCCTGTTCGTCGCCACCGATATTCTGGCGCTGTTGACACAGCTTTCGCGGGTGCCGGGCTTTTCGTGGTGGAATTTCAAAATCTTCACCACCACCAAGATTTTCATCGTCGTCATCTTGTTTGGGGCGGGCACCGACTTCTGCCTGTTCTTGATATCGCGTTATAAGGAGGAACTCGAGCGCGGGCTGGCGCGCTGCGAAGCCGCGATCGAGGCGGTCGGACGTGTCGGCGAAGCACTTCTGGGCAGCGCCATGACGACAATTTGCGGCCTGGGCATGATGTTCTTCGCCGATTTCGGCAAGTTCCGCAACAGCGGCCCGGCCATCGCTTTGTGCCTGGCGGTCACACTCGTGGCCTGTCTAAGCCTGGCCCCGGCGCTGCTGGTGGCCAGTGGGCGGGCCGTGTTTTGGCCCTTCGGAATTCGCGTTGGCGCATCCGGTTCGGACCACGACGAATCGAAAGGCGCCACCCGATCGAACCGCTTTTGGCAGTGGACCGGCGGCGCGATCGTGCGACGGCCGGGACTGATTCTCGTTGCCAGCGTGGCCCTGCTCACGCCGCTTGCCTATCAGGGGCTGTCGGTCCGATTGACCTACGATTTTCTCAATGAGCTCGAAAAGAGTTGCCCGAGCGTGCAGGGAACCGAGCTGGCCAAGCGCCACTTTCCTGCCGGCGAAATGGCGCCGGTCACGATTCTGGCTCTGCAAGAGGGTGCGCATTTCGATACGCCCGACGGCGAGCGGGAGATCGCCCGACTGACGAAAATCTTGTACGACATCGAGGGCGTCGAGAGCGTCCGCAGCATCGCCGAACCCTTGGGAAACCGCCCCGGCTATTTTCAGCCGTTTCGCGCGCGCGGCCTGAACAAGTTGGCGGCCCGCAAACACAAGCAAACCAAGGCTACCTACGTCACGCAAGTTCCCGACCTGGTTGGCGATGTCGCCCGCTTCGACCTGGTGCTGCGCGACGAGCCATTTTCTCCCGAGGCGATCAGGTTGCTCAATCGGATCGACGCGCGGCTGGCCAAGCTCGGCGACGATCGACGGTCTCCTTGGCACCATGCGAAATTTGCCTATATCGGGACGACGGTTGGAATTCGCGATCTGGCATTGGTGACCGGGAGCGACCAGCGGCTGATCCAGCAATTGGTCGTGCTGGGCGTCCTGGCGGTGCTGGTCACTTTGTTGCGGCGTCCGGTGTTGTGCGCCTACTTGATCGTCTCGGTGCTGTTCAGCTACTTTGTCACGATCGGGGCGACCGAGTTCTTCTTCTCGTGGCTGTATGGCGCCACGTTCCACGGGCTGGATTGGAAAGTGCCCATCTTCTTATTCGTGATCCTGATCGCGGTCGGCGAGGACTACAACATTTACCTCGTGACGCGGGTTCTCGAGGAACAGCGGCGGCACGGTCCGCTGGCGGGACTTCGCAGTGCGGTAGCCAAAACGGGTGGCATTATCACGAGTTGTGGAGTGATAATGGCCGGCACGTTTATCTCGATGACGACTGGAAAACTACGCGGGATGAGTGAGTTGGGCTTCGCGCTTTCGCTGGGTGTGATGCTCGACACGTGCGTGGTGCGGCCGGTTCTCGTGCCCGCTTTTCTGGCGCTTTTGGAACGTGGCCGATCAAGGCGCCCGCCCGCGGTTCAGTCCGGCTCGCCGCCGCCTCTGCAGAGCGAGTGGTCCGCCGAGGCGGCGGCGCATCCTTAACACGGTTCTTATTCGCTTGTGCTCAGGATTTGAGCCGCTAGACTGATGCCAAGCCGGCGGCTGCGCATTTCTTGGTCGATTCATCTCGTTTCGTCGACGGTGCCTCGCCCGAAAAGCAGCAGCTTTAACGTGAAATCGTGGCTAGGTTTAACGAAACAATTTGCACCAGCGCGCCGCAGCGCAAGAGCGGCGGCATGTGATTTGCCTATCAACGATCGACGCGCTGCGCGCCTATTTCCGCTTTTCACCTTTTTCAGGAGTCGAGACCTTGAGTAGTGCACGCCAGGATGCCATCGCGGCAGTGACCAATTACAAAGCCAATGGACAATCATTGAATTTCAGGGAAACCCCGTCGGGGACTTTGTTTGCCTCGAATGTGTTCAACGACAAAGTGATGAAAGACCGACTGCCCAAAAGCGCCTACCGCGCCTTGCAGCGGACGCTGAGGTATAGCGAAAAACTCGACGGCAGCGTGGCCGACGCGGTGGCCACGGCCATGAAGGACTGGGCCATTGAAAAAGGGGCCACCCACTACGCCCACGTCTTCTATCCGCTGACCGGATTGACGGCCGAAAAGCACGACAGCTTCCTGTCGCCCACGGAGGATGGCAGCGCGCTGGCCGAGTTTTCGGGCAAGGAGCTGATCCAGGGCGAACCGGATGCTTCGAGCTTCCCCTCGGGCGGCATTCGCGCCACGTTCGAAGCCCGCGGCTACACCGCCTGGGATCCCATGAGCCCGGCCTACATTCTGGAAAACCCCAACGGCACCACGCTCTGCATTCCCACCGCGTTTTGTTCGTGGACCGGCGAGGCGCTCGACAAGAAGACGCCCGTCTTGCGTTCCATGCAGGCACTCAACAAGCAGGCCCAGCGAATCCTAAAACTGTTCGGCCATCACCAGGCCAGCCCGGTGACGGCCACCGCCGGCCCCGAGCAGGAATACTTCCTGATCGACCGCAATTTCTACTTCTCGCGTCCCGACCTGATCGCGACCGGCCGCACGCTGTACGGCGCCAAGCCGCCCAAAGGTCAGGAATTCGAAGACCATTATTTCGGCGCGATTCCCGAACGAGTGTTGGCCTGCATGCTGGAAACGGAGCGTGAACTGTACAAACTGGGCGTCCCGGTTAAAACACGTCACAACGAAGTCGCTCCGGCGCAGTATGAAGTGGCCCCCGTTTTCGAAAACGCCAACGTGGCCACTGACCATCAGCAGTTGATCATGCTCACGCTGCAGCGCGTTGCGCAAAAGTACGGCATGGCCTGCTTGCTGCACGAAAAGCCTTTCGCCGGCATCAACGGCTCGGGAAAACACGTCAACTGGTCGATGGGCTGCTCGGTCGGCAACCTGTTGGAACCGGGCGACAACCCGCACGAGAACGCCCAGTTCCTGGTGTTCTGCGCCGCCGTGATTCGGGCGGTCCATCGGCATTCCGACCTGCTGCGGGTCACCGTGGCCTTCAGCGGCAACGATCATCGCTTGGGCGCCAACGAGGCCCCGCCCGCGATTATTTCGATCTTTTTGGGCGACCAGTTGACCGACGTGTTCTCGCAGCTCGAAAAGGGAGGCGCCACCAGTTCGAAGCAGGCCGGCACCCTGACGATCGGCGTCGACACCTTGCCGCCGCTGCCCAAGCACGCCGGCGATCGCAACCGCACCAGCCCGTTTGCCTTCACGGGCAATAAGTTCGAGTTTCGGGCGGTGGGTTCCAGCCAATCGATCGCCGGGCCGCTGGTCGCGCTCAACACGATCGTGGCCGAAAGCCTGGACTACATCGCCACCGCATTGGAAAAAGCCATCGGCGGCGATTCGACCAAGCTGAACGCCGCGGTGCAAAAAGTGGTGCAAGACATCATCAAAGAGCACAAGGCCATTATCTTCAACGGCGACAATTACACCGCCGAGTGGCACCATGAGGCCACCAAACGGGCACTGCCAAACCTGAAGAACACGATCGAAGCCTTGCCGGCTTTGATTGCGCCAAAAAATGTCGCCCTGTTCGCGAAGTACGGCGTGCTCAGCGAGCGGGAAGTCCACAGCCGCTACGACATCTACATGGAGCGGTATTGCAAGGACATCAACACCGAAAGCCAGGCCGCGCTCAATATCGCCAAGACGATGATTCTGCCGGCCGCCTATCGGTATCAAGGTGAATTGGCCTCTACGGCCGCCTCGCTCAAGGCCGCCACGGGTGGCAGCGTCCACATGGGCACCTTGGAAACGGTCACCAAGTTGGTCGCCGACCTCGAGAAGAACATCGCGAGCCTGGAAGTCGCCATCGGCCAACACGGCAGCACCGACTTGATGGCCGAAGCCAGGCATTTCGAGCACGACGTGATCCCGGCCATGAATGCCGTTCGCGAAGTCGCCGACAAGCTAGAAGGCATCGTGGCCGACGACCTGTGGCCGCTGCCGACCTATCGCGAGATGCTGTTCATCAAATAACAGAGCTTGCGAACGTTTTCCCAAGCAACAGCCCTACCAGGCGCGTCCAGGCGTCCCTGGACGGGCTGATCTCTTGCGCTGCTTCTCCAATCTCGCCTGTGGCGGGCTATTCGGCTCGCCCAATTGTTTCGGGCGCATGTTGCATCGCGCGGGCGATTTCCTATGATGCAGATTCGCAAAATACCTTTGCTGGTCACGCGGTATGCCGGCTCGGGCGGCCAACCGATCATTTATACTTTTACACGCCTGCCACGACGTGCGGCGGGGGAGGTCACACGATGGCTGGAAAGGGAATGATCATGACTCCGAAAGAAGTATTGGCGTTGTGTCGTGAAAAGGAAGTCCGAGCGGTCGATTTGCGGTTTATGGACTTTCCCGGCTTGTGGCAACACTTCACCATCCCGGTCAGCAAGCTGGAAGAGGACGTGTTCGAAGACGGTTTGGGCTTCGACGGTTCGAGCATCCGCGGTTGGCAAGCCATCAATGAAAGCGACATGCTCGTGGTGCCGCAGCCCGAAACGGCCTTTCTCGATCCTTTCACGACCCTGCCGACGTTGGTGATGGTCTGCAACATCCAGGATCCGATCACGCGCGAAGATTATTCGCGCGACCCGCGCAACGTGGCCCGCAAGGCGGTCAACTACCTCAAGAGCACCGGCATCGCCGACACCTGCTACTGCGGTCCGGAAGCCGAGTTCTACATCTTCGATGATGTCCGGTTCGATCAACGCCCGAATGAAGGGTACTATCACATCGACAGCATCGAAGGCGAATGGAACCGCGGTCGCAAGGAAAACCCGAATCTGGGCTACAAGCTGCGCTACAAGGAAGGCTACTTCCCCGTGCCGCCGTCCGACCAGATGATGAACATTCGCAACGAGATGATGCAGACGATGATCGATTGCGGATTGGACCTGGAGGCCCAGCACCATGAAGTGGGCACCGCCGGCCAGGCCGAAATCGATTTGCGATTTCAAGACCTGGTGAGGATGGCCGACTCCATGATGATCTACAAGTACATCACCAAGAACGTCGCCAGGAAATACAACAAAACCGTGACCTTCATGCCCAAGCCGCTCTTTGGAGACAACGGATCGGGCATGCACACTCACATTTCGCTATGGAAGGGGAGCAACCCGCTGTTTGCCGGCAGCGGCTACGCGGGCCTCAGCGAAATGGCGTTGCACGCCATCGGCGGCCTGCTGAAGCATGCCCCCTCGATGCTCGCCTTCGCCTGCCCAACGACCAACAGCTACAAACGATTGGTGCCAGGCTATGAAGCGCCAGTGAACCTGGCTTACTCGCAGCGCAACCGATCGGCCGCCTGTCGCATCCCGATGTACAGTCCCAGTCCGAAGGCCAAACGGGTCGAGTTCCGCTGTCCCGATCCCAGTTGCAATCCATACCTGACGTTC
Source organism: Planctomycetia bacterium (assembly GCA_016200205.1). Lineage (GTDB taxonomy): Bacteria > Planctomycetota > Planctomycetia > Pirellulales > PALSA-1355 > PALSA-1355. Next base: position 1,615 of record JACQFF010000023.1, on the reverse strand, counting down.
GCGGCCATGCTGATGGCGGTCATCGACGGCATTCAGAACAAGATCCATCCGGGCCAGCCGCTGGACAAAGATATCTACGACCTGGCGCCGGAGGAACTGGCCGAAGTGCCCAAGACGCCCGGCGGCGATGTGTTCACGCCCGACGTGGTGGACACTTGGATTTGGTACAAGAACGAAAAGGAAGTCGACGCCATGCGGCTGCGGCCTCATCCCTACGAGTTCTGCATGTACTACGACATGTGATCGGGGCGAGACAGTTCGCGCAGGCGTTGTTCGATTAATTCGCTCACTTGCAATCCGTGGCCGATTTTCTAAACTCACGGTTTGCAAGTCGCTCTCGCGCTCTGCCCCGACCCCAACGGAAATTCCACATGCCAATCACCCGCGAAACTCTCAATCGTTTGGCCCAATTCGACACGCCGACGATTTGCAATGTCATCGAACTGTTCAATGTGCGCCCGCGGACTCAGGGCTTCATGAACGCGCAAATCAAATCGGCTTTTCCTGAAATGTCGCCGATGGTCGGGTTCGCCAGCACGGCGTCGTTCCGTAGCGGCGCGTTTCCGGGCAAGGGGGACGCCTACGGGACGATGGAAAAACAGGTCGAGGGTTTCGCCGAGTTGCCCGGCCCGGCCGTGGTCGTGTTCCAGGATCTCGACGATCCGGCGGTGGGAGCCACCTTCGGCGAAGTGATGTGCTCGACGTACAAGAGTTTTGGCTCGGTGGGCTTGATCACTTCCGGCGGCGGACGCGATCTGTTGCAGGTCAAAGCGATCAACTATCCGGTGTTCACGGGCTCGACCATTTGCTCGCACGCCTGCTGCCACATTTTGCACATCGGCCTGCCGGTCCGCGTCGGCGGGCTGGTTGTCGATCCAGGCGACTTGCTGCACGGCGACGCCAACGGCGTGACGAACATTCCCATCCACATCGCCGCGGCCGTCGCCGAGATTGCCCAGGAATTCGTCGATGCCGAAAAGATCGTACTCGACTACGTCAACAGCCCCGGTAAAAAGTCCTCCTCCGGCCTGGCCTCGGCACGTAAGGAATATTCTTCCGTCGTCGCGCGACTGACTGATCGGGTCAACAGCAAAGCCAAAAGCTAAGCCGCATTTCGTGAAGAGTTGAAACCACGAAGGCACAAAGGACCCCAAGACGAATGATGGCGATCACAAAAAAACAGGGAAATGTTAGCGGCGACGTCACAGACGCGGCGATTCGGGAGACTTCACGTTATCCGTACCGTTGGCTCCTCCGTGCTCTTTATGCCTTTGTGGTGAGAGTTCCGGACTGAGCTCTTGTTGGGGTAGAACTTTAATTTGAGTGGACGTCTTTCAGCATTGCCGCGATCCGCTCGCGGGTCACCGGCTCGATCACTCCCCGCTCGCAGATGATGGCTTTTATCAGCCGGGCCGGCGTCACGTCGAATGCGGGGTTGTAGACTTTGATGCCCTCCGGCGCGGTCTGGCGGCCGAAGCCGTGGGTGATTTCGCGCGGGTCGCGCTGTTCGATCGGAATCTGTTCGCCGTTGTTCAGCGATAGATCGAACGTGGTCGACGGGGCCGCCACGTAAAAGGGAATGTCGTGGGCCGCGGCCAACAGCGCCACGCCATAG
>JACQFF010000265.1 GCA_016200205.1 Planctomycetia bacterium | reverse complement strand
GGGATGTCGCAAGCAGGGCCAACAGCGGATCGATATATACAGTTCGCTCGCAGTCGAAGGCGGTAACCAGATCGTAGACAATTGTAGCAGGCAAGGCCGCCATTTTGACAGGCCGCTCCAAATCTGCGAACATCGGTGGATAACTTAGAGGGAGCATCGCCACGGCTAAAGCCAAGAAGAAAACGGCTCCCGACCGGGAGCACGACAACCAGCGGCTGATCGCGCAGAATCGCAAGGCGCGGCACGAATATGAAGTGCTCGACACGCTCGAGTGCGGGATTGTGCTGGTCGGCAGCGAGGTCAAGAGCTTGCGCAAGGGAACTCTTTCGCTCGACGACGCTTATGGCCGCGTCAAAGACGGCGAAGTGTGGTTGATCGGCTGCGACATTGCCGAATACGTGCAAGCCAACCAATTCAATCACGATCCGAAGCGGCCGCGTAAGCTACTGATGCACCGACGCGAAGTTAAAAAATTCGCCAATCGGGCCTTCGAGCACGGGCTCGCCCTGGTGCCGCTCAAGATGTACTTCAAAGAGGGTCGGGCCAAGGTCCTGTTGGGCATCTGCAAAGGTCGCAAGCTGTACGACAAGCGCGACGTGCTGAAGCAAAAAACCATGCAACGCGACATCAGCCGCGCCATGCGCCGAGGATAGAGACGCTGAAATGTACAGGAAAGGCGGACATTATGAGCGAGAGACAGCGGTTTTCGTCGGGAGGAAAATGGGAGCCTATCGTCGGCTATTCCCGGGCCGTGAAAGTGGGCAACCGCGTTTACGTGGCGGGCACGACCGCCACGGACAGCAAGGGACAAATCGTCGGCCACGGCGATCCGTATGCACAAACCGTGCAAGCCTTGAAGAACATCGAACGGGCTCTGGGCCAGGCCGGCGCCGAACTCCAAGACGTGGTCCGCACGCGGATGTTCGTGACCGATGTCAGCCGTTGGGAAGAATATGGTCGCGCGCACGGCGACTTTTTTCACAACATCCGGCCCGTGACCAGCATGGTGGAAGTTACCCGACTGGTGGATCCGGCCATGATGATCGAGATCGAAGCCGACGCGGAGATAACGGCGTAGCGGGCGCTGGCGAACCAGCGGGTGGTAAGAAGCGTAACAGAACGCTGAGTTGCTCCGTATTGACACCTGCACTTGAGCCAGGCACCAAATTGGTCTTGCGGCGCCGCGATAACCCAATACGATGTAAGGCATTGGGTTAAATCCCGCGTAAAATACCCCACCCGGCAAACGCGCCATGTTGTTGCTCCAAGATGTCCATAAGACGTTTCGCGAGCCGGATGGCAGCGCGTTACCAATCCTCAGTATCAAGGAGTTTCGCGTCGCGGCGGCCGAGCAGGCGGTCCTGATGGGTCGCAGCGGGTCTGGAAAAACGACCTTGCTGCATATCATTGCCGGCATCAGCCGGCCCGATTCGGGGGTCGTGCGGATCGATGGCCACGACATCACGTCGCTGTCGGAGGCGGGCCGCGACCGGTTTCGAGCCGACAAAATCGGCTACGTCTTTCAAACGTTCAATCTTTTGCCCGGCTTCTCGGCGCTGGAAAACGTGATGTTGGGCATGTCGTTCGCGGGCGGGCGGCCCGACGCCGCGCGTGCCCGACGCCTGTTGGAACGCGTGCAACTGAAGCATCGGCTTACTCACCGCCCGGCGATGCTGTCGGTGGGCGAGCAACAACGCGTGGCGGTGGCGCGCGCGTTGGCTAATCGTCCCAAGCTACTGTTGGCCGATGAGCCGACGGCGAACGTCGACTCCGGCCATCAACAACAAATCGTCGATCTGATCCGGCAAACGTGCCAGGAAGAGAACGTGGCCCTGTTGTTGGTAACGCACGCGTCCGAGGTGGCCGAACAATTTAACCGCGTCGATCGGCTGGAAGACTTCAACTGCGTGGAGGCCACCGTATGAGCCTCTGGAGGATCGCCTGGCGCAGCATTCAACAACGGGCGTTGGCCTCGAGCCTGACCGGCGTCTCGATGGCGCTGGGCGTGATGTTGGTGGTGGCCGTGCTGGTGGCTCACGGTGTGATCAATCAATCGTTTCTGAACAATTCCGGCTTGGGCTACAACATCGTGGTCGGGGCTAAGGGGGGCCGGCTCGATCTGGTGCTCAACTCGGTCTATTATTTGAGCCGGCCGGTGGAAAACATTCCCTACGCCTATTATCAGCAGTTCACCGAGGGCAAGTTCAAGCCGTACGTCGACAAAGCCATTCCGCTCTGCCTGGGCGATATGTACCGGGATTTTCGCGTGATCGGCACCACGCCGGCCATGTTCAACGACTTGGACTACGGCGGCAAAAAGTATGAATTTGCCGACGGGCGAAATTTTGAGCCCGACGAGTACTACGGGGCCGTCGTCGGCTCTATCGTTGCTCGCGACGCGGGACTCAAGGTCGGCGACAAGTTTCAGCCCTCGCACGGCGCCGGGCCCGAGGCCCACGTGCACGATCCGTTCACGGTGCGGGGCGTCTTGAAGCCCACGGGGACGCCGAACGATCGTGGGCTGTTTATCAACATGGAAGGGTTTTATCTCATTCCCGAGCACGCCAAGCCGCTGGACGACGCGCCGGCAGCCAGGCCGCATGACGACCATGCCGAAGAGCATGCCGAGAAGCACCACGACCACGACCATCATGAGGAGCCCGCCGCCGACGCGAAGCACGCCGACGATCACGAAGGTACCGACGGTGGTGTTCGGGTGAGCGAGCCAAAGCACGCCGAGGAATCCGCCGAGCATCACGATGAACACGCGGATTCGCACGACAAAGATCACGAACACGACGATGCTCACCAACACGACCACGACCATCACGCGCACACGCCGCTGCCGCTTGCGCAGCGCGAGGTGACGGCGATTTTGGTGCTTTCCGCCGGCACCTTTCCCGAGCTGACGGCGCTGGAACTCATGAAGCCGATCAACAAGGATTCGGTCGCTCAAGCTGTCTTGCCGATTCGCGAAATGAGCAGCCTTTTCAGCACGTTTGTCGATCCCTTGCAACTCGTGCTTCTGAGCCTGACGGTGATGATCGTGATCGTGTCGGGCATCGGTATATTGGTGAGTATTTATAATTCGATGAGCGACCGGCGGCACGAGATTGCCGTCATTCGCGCGCTGGGCGCCGGGCGGCGAACGGTGATGTTCATCGTGCTGTTGGAGTCGATTCTGCTGAGTTTGGCGGGCGGTTTGGCGGGCTGGATTGTCGGCCACGGCTTGATCGCCGCCCTAAGTCCTTGGATCGCCACGCAAACCGGCGTTTCCATCGGCTTCTGGCAGTTTGTCAGCTACGAGTTGGTTATAATACCAGGGCTGATCGCGTTGGCCTCTCTGGTGGGTTATTTGCCGGCCGTGGCCGCTTACCGCACCGACGTGGCCAAAGCGCTCACCACAACCCCCTAAAATGATTACCGGCTCAGCGCGCCGAGCGCGTCGGAGCCTCTCGCAAGCGAGTGAACTAAAGCCCTCCCACGGCCGCCCCACGGTTGCGGCTCAAGAACCTCTGGTTGCAAGGAATGTGCGCATGACCGCTATGTGGCAAAATCGGTTCCGTCCGCTGCTTTTGTGTCTCGTGGCATTGGCCGGCCCCCTGATGGTCTTCGAGCGAGTACAGGCCTGCCCGTTTTGCGCCGCTGTTTCGCTAACATTCAGCGAAGAGATCAACAATTCGCAAGTTGCTGTAATTGCCAAGCTCGTGCAGTTGCCGCCTCGTCCGCAGGGCGCTGCCGCCCAAAATTCCTCGCTCGACGTGGCCAAGGCGAAATTCGAAGTGATCACGATCCTCAAGGGCGAAGACGTGCTCGGCAAGAATCGCAATCTCGAAACGGTTTACTTTGGCGACAGTCCGGTGGGGGCAACCTTCCTGATCATGGGCATCGATCCGCCGACGATCAATTGGGGCACGCCGATCGCCATCAGCCACCGTGGCCAGGCTTACGTGACCAAGGCGATGGCATTGCCCAAGGAAGGACCCGATCGGATGGCGTTCTTCCAGGATTATTTCGAGGACACCGACGACATGCTGGCCCGGGATGCTTATGACGAATTTGCCAAAATTCCCTACTCGGGCGTCCGCGAACTGAAAGACCGCATGAAGCACGATAAGCTGATCGAGTGGATCACCAGTGCGCAAGTTCCGGTCAGCCGCCGCCGTTTGTATCTCACGATGCTCGGCGCGTGCGGCACTGAAAAAGACCTGCCACTATTGGAAGAAATGATCCGCTCGAAAGACCGGCAGACCAAAGGCGCGCTCGACGCATTGGTGGCGGCCTATCTGACGATGAAAGGTCCCGAGGGGATGCCGCTGGTCGAGGACTTGTTCCTGAAGAATAAAGACGCCGAATATACCGACACCTACGCCACGATCATGGCGCTGCGCTTCCACGGCACGGAAGAAAAGATAATTCCGCGCGAGCGGCTGCTGGTCGGCATTCGCGCGATGTTGGACCGCCCGCAGTTGGCCGATCTGGTGATTCCCGATTTGGCTCGTTGGGAAGACTGGTCGGTAATGGATCGGTTGGTGGATCTGTTCAAGAACGCCGACGACGAGTCGAGTTGGGTGCGGGTGCCGGTGATCAACTATTTGCGGGCTTGCCCGTTGCCGCAGGCAAAAGAGCAGATCGACGAGTTGGCAAAACTCGATCCGGATACCGTCAAACGCGCCAACACCTTTTTCCCACTGGCCGGCGCGGTCCCGGCGGCGGCCGCGGCCAAAACAGTCGATACGGCTGTAAAGAAGGATGCCGCGCCAGCGGCTGAGCCCACGGCAAGCGGTAAATCGCAGCCAGCCAGCCAAAGCAGTGCTCCTCCGGCGGCAGCCGCTCCCCAAAACGCTAATTACGAGAAGGGCTCGGGGGAAGCGACATCGAAATCCGCGTTGCCGCCTGGCGCGTCGAGCACGGAGTCTGCCGATCAAACCACCGCCGGTCTGGCACAGCCGCTTTCAAAAAATGCCGCCGCGACTCCCACGACGCCGGCCACCAACTTCCCCGTCTTTGGCGGACTGGCAGCCGCGGCGGTGCTGTTGGGTTGTGCCTTTTGGGCCATCTTGAAAGGCGGACAACACGCCGCCGGCTAAGAGGTCGTGGCAAATATGAGCATCGAACTTGAAGCGCGCCAGTCCTCTGTCGAAAGTTACGAGCAATACCGGGCGCTGAGCACTGCGGCGGTGGCCAGCTTAATCGTCGGGTTATTGTCGTGCCTGGCGCTATTGGATTGGTTGTTGCTCGGTGTACCGGTGATTGGGATTGTGCTGGCGAGCCTGGCGTACCTCAAAGTCATACGGCATCGCGACGAACTGTCCGGCGAGGGTTTGGCCCGCGCTGGGCTGGCCCTCTCGGTCTTGTTCCTGATCACCGGCACGACGCGTTTATCCTATGTCTATGTCACCGAGGTGCCGACCGGCTACGAGCGGGTTTCGTATGCCGATCTGCAGCCCGATCCGGCAGAAGTCGGACAAAAAGTGCCGCCCACTGCCCTGGAATTGGAGGGCAAGCGAATCTTCATTAAAGGTTACGTTTACCCGGGCCGAGACAAGGACGGGATTCGTCAGTTCTTGCTGGTCCGAGATCAGGGTGATTGTTGCTTTGGGGGCAACCCGAGGATTACGGACAGGATCCAAGTCACGCTGGTCGATCCTTTACGTTTGCGTTACCAGCCGCAGCTGCACAAGGTCGGCGGGACTTTTCACGTCGAGCCGGCCACGGCAATCGGTGCGGGCGGCGCCGTGTTTTATCACCTCAAAGCCGACTATCTCGAATGACGCGAAGTATTAGCAAATTGACTGGGCTACTCGTCGCGGCGGCGCTGGTTGGCACTGCCGGGCTGTCGGCCGCCGAGCGGAAGGCGCCGGATGAAGCTGGCGTGAAGAGCGTCACATTCGATGAAGTGAAATTGGAGCTGAAGAAAGGCGATCCGTACGATTCCTCACTGCTCACTGCGGCCGTCAAAAAGCTCGATGGCAAGACGATTCGCATTCGGGGCTACATTCTGCCCAGCTTTCAGCAAACCGGGATAAAGAATTTCGTGTTGGTCCGCGACAACATGGAATGCTGCTTTGGTCCGGGGGCGCTGTTGCACGACTGCATTCTCGTCGAGATGGTACCGCCGGCTTCAACGATTTTTACCGTTCGGCCGGTGAGCGTCGAAGGCACTTTTTCCATTCGCGAGTGGAAAGATCCCGATGGCAAGCACCTGGCCATCTATCATCTGGATGGCAAAGAGGTCAAATAGCTTCGCCTGCTCGAGGCCTTCGTACGCGATCTACGCGGCGTGCGCGGCATTCGCGGTAGCGTGCCTGGCCGATTCGTCTTCTGCGTGTCCGTTTTGTACGGTCCTCAAACCCACGCTTTGCCAATTGCGCGAGCAAGCGGCCGTGGTGGCGCTGGCCGAGGTCCAAAGCCAACCGGCCGCCAACAAGCCTTCGCGTTTGCGGCTACATCGCCTTCTCGTTGGCGCCGATCGTCTCAAGGGGAGAGATTCCTTGGAAATCGCGCTCGAAATGGCGGCCAAGCCGGGAAGCTTGTTGCTGATCTTCGGCACCGGTTCGGATGCTGCCCAGCCAGACGAATTGGCGTGGAACGCCGTCGCGGTGAATGAAGCCAGTTACGCCTACTTCGCCCGTGCCCCTTCGTTGAAAACTCCAGTGGCCGAGCGGCTGCGTTATTTTGCTCCCTATCTTGAGCATCGCGAGCCGCTGGTGGCCGAAGACGCCTACCTGGAGTTCGGTCATGCTCCGTTTGATCAGGTGGCCCGCGTGGCCGACCTGTTGCCGATGGCTCGACTGCGGACATGGCTGACCGATCCGCACGTCACGCCCGAGCGGAAGGGGTTTTACGGTTTGGCTCTGGGATTGGGCACTGCTCCCAGCGAGCGAACTGGGAACACGGAATTCTTGCGACAGCTCATCCTGGCGCCAGAAGACGATTTTCGCGCGGGCTTCGACGGGATCTTGGGCGGTTATCTATTGCTCGCGGGAATCAAGGGTCTCGAATTGGTCGACCAACGGTATCTGGCTAATCCTCGCGCCGCCGATGGCGACGTGCGACACGCGATGACGGCCGTGCGGTTCTACCGCGAGTATGGGCATGAGATTCCGCTCGACCACCTGCAGCAGGCCATGCGGCACGTGCTGGCACGGGCCGAATTTGCCGATTCGGCGATCACGGATCTCGCGCGCTGGAAAGACTGGGGCGCGCTGGGCCAGATTGCCGCTTTATACACGCGCGAGGGCTACGACAGGCCGGCGATTCGCCGCGCCATCGTGGGTTATCTGCTGGCTTGCCCTGACGCAGCCGCCGTGAAAACGCTGGTCCATTTGCGACAGGTTGATCCCCAAGGTATCGCCGCGGTGGAGCGAATTCTATCGCGTACCTCCAGCACGCCACCGGGCCAGGAGTAGGCGGTCGCTGATGATTGACCACGAACGACACGCTTTGGGCCGCAGGCCGTAGGCTGGAGGTTGGACGTCGGACGGGTCATTCGACCTCACACCGACGCCCTCCCGCCTCGATCACTATTCGCCTAATTCTTTCAAACCTAGCCGAGCCAACCAACGGCCGCGGATCGGCTTGCCGCCGGCATTGGCCGGAGGGTCCCCTGGGGCGTGGGTAGCTTGGTCGTGTTGATGGGACCGCATTTTCTCTTCCAGCTCGGCGCGGTCCCGGGCGATCTTGGCCCGTTCCATTGAAATATCGATTTCCGCCTTGCCGATTTTTTCGCGCCACTCCGCCTGTATTTGCCGCAGCTTCTCGCGCTCCTGCCGGATGAGCTCGTCGTGATCCAAGGCCTCCGCCACGCTGGCATCTGCGGCTGCGGCAGCCGAGCTATTTGACTGCTCTTCCAACAGCCGCTTGAACTCGGCGATTTCGCGGTCTTTTTGAGCCACGATCTGATCCGTGATGAGGATCGTGCCCTCGATCGTGTTGCGCTCGGCTACCGCTTCGGCATCATCATCGTCGGCACCATCATCATCGGCTTCCAGAGAAGCCAGCAGACGTTGTTTTTGGGCTGCCCAATCCAGTCCGTTGCCGTCGTCGGAGCTGGGCTCAGAACCGCTGGCGCGGGCTTTGGCCAATTTGGTTTCGAGCTCCGCGTTGGCGAGCTTCATTTCGCGAAGCTCATCGACGGCCATCTCGAAGCGGCGCTGGAGGTCGCTCTTGTTGCCGGAACCGCTTTCAGTTTCAGAACCCTCATTCAGCTTGGCTTCCGCGGCCGCCAATTGTCTGGTGAGGCTTTCACATTGGTTGCGCAGCTCGTTCAGTTCCCCGCGACGGTTTCCGGCTGCCCTTTCGGCCTGGCTCAACGCGTCGCTAACGCGGTCGCC
>JACQFF010000264.1 GCA_016200205.1 Planctomycetia bacterium | reverse complement strand
GCCGGAGGGGCCCACCAGCACCGTCATCTGCCCCTTGAGGACTTCGAGATCGACCCCCCGCAAGGCCTGAACTCGCGCGTCGCCTTCACCAAAGGTCTTGGTGACGCCGCGGCAAACGACTGCGGTCGCGGCCGACTGCGGCGTAGAGTCGCTCGGTAGTTCACTGCTGGCGCCGGTTTGGGTTTCGCGAATCATGGGATTATGGGGTCCTGTGCAGCCGCTGGGCCAGGGCGACGGGCACCGTGAGCTGCATGGTCGCCAGCCCGCTGAACGAGTGCCGGTGGAATGCACGTCGTCTTATTCGCAGTGTCGTCATAACTAACCTCGAAACACGACGGCCGGCTCGAGCACCAATACGCGGCGGATGCTCAGCATGGCGGCGAAGGCGACGATGGCGAGCACGGCGACGGCCACGCCGGTCAGCACGTACCACGACAAGTGCAGACCCGCGAGGTGCGGAATCTGGTTGGTCACTTCGAAAAACAGGGCCGATAGCCCCACTCCCAACCCATACCCCAACAGGCCCACGCACAAGGCCTGCAACAGGATCATTCGCACCAGACGGCGGTTGCGGACACCCATCGCCTTGAGCGAACCAAACTGCTTCAGGTTCTCCACCGTGAACAGGTAAAACGTCTGTCCGGCCACGGCCGCGCCGACAATGAAACCCAGCGCAATGGTGATGCTGAAATTCACAGGGATACCGGTCGAGCTCAGGAAGTAGAGGATTGTCTTCGAGACGAACCCGCTTTTCGTGAGGGCCATGAGGCCAGTTTGCTGTCCAATCCGCTGGGCCACGGCTTCGTGTGCCTGCCCGGCCGCGGCGTGCACGAGAATGTAGGTCATCAAGTGCCGTTCGCGGGGAACGTAATGCAACGCTTCGCTATAGCGCGTGTAGAGGACCGGCAGCGTGACAAACGGAGGCGAGGATTTGCAGACCCCGACCAACACCGCCCGGCGCTCGTTCATTTCGAACTCGCGGCCGAGCTTGATCTCTTCGCCGGGCCACATGTATTGATAGCCCGATTTATCGACGATCACGGCATTCGGGCGGCGCAGGTCGCCTAACTGGCCAGCCAGCATTTCCGACGGCGCGCCGGCAAGGCTCGGATCGTCCAAGCCTTGAAGAATCACGATTCGCTGATTCCCATCGGGCAGCCGAGCCCGAGCTTGTCCCTTGTACATCCCCACGGCCCATTCCACACCCGGCACGCCGCGCACTCGCAGCAAGTCGGTGTCGACGAGGCCGGGCACCTCGTCGATGTGCCGCACTTTGTCGTCCATCACCCAGATGTCCGCGTCGCGCACGTCGAGGATTTGGCTGGCGGTGCGGCGCATGATGCCGATGAAAACCGACACCTGTTGCGACATCAGCAGTGTGGAGAACATTACGCCGAAGACCAGTCCCAAGAATTTTCCCCGGTCGCCGACCAACATTCTTAATGCGAGCCAATTCATGCTTGGTACTCGGGAATCAACGCAACGACAAAAATTGACGGGTTGTCACATTTCGATCAAAAAAATTTGTTACGCTCTATTTCGCGCCGCCGCGGCGCGTGACTCGGCAGAAAAAACCGTACTCAGGATTTTCTCGGCGGTGGCCTGGTAGTCGTACTCGTGCGACAAAGGCCGCCACCCGTACCCGTCCACCAATCGGGATTGATTCTCGTGGAGGACCGCCAACGGATCTTGAAGTCCGGCATCCGAGAGTGACACGCTGGTCATCGCAATCGAGAGCGCCCCGAAAGTCATCGACCACAGCCCGAAAACGATATGCTCCGGCGAGGTCCCCGTTGGGAGTTCCATGTCGCCGCAGGCAATGGCGTCGCGGACAATTCCCCCGATGACGGCGATGCACTGCATTTCGAACGCCCGCATGGCGTCTCTGCGGCGCGGCGACGTTTTTTCCCAAACCGACGGCAGGCGAATCACCTGTTCCACGGTGAAGTGGTGAGGAAACAATTTGACGAACAGTTCGCTGGCCAGCCCGGTGGCAATGAGCCGCTCGCGCGTCCGCCCGCGATAGGCCGCGGCGCAACGAAACATTTGCAGCCGCACCGCCAGAGCCTGATTGGCCAGGGCCAAGAGCACCTCTTCCTTGCAGGAAAAGTGCTGGTACATGGTTCCCTTGGAATACTCCAGTACTTCGGCAATGCGGTCCATGCTGAGGCCGTGGTAGCCGTGCTGGACCAACAATTCCTGGGCAACCTCGAGAATCCTTGCTTCCCGCTCTTGGACTTCGCGTTGTTTCCGCGAGAGGGTCTTCATAACACCAGTATAAACGCTCCGTCAATGTTTGACAAGACGTCAATTCCGAAGTTTCGTCGAACCGAATGGGCCGACCCGACGGGGTCGCCGGTACCCCTCGGGAAGAATCTCGACTCGGTTGCCCTGCTGGGCCGGGATTGGTTGGCCTAAATGTCGGCGTACAATCGCAGCGCCTGAAGCAACTCTTCCGGAACCGATGCCGGAACAATGTGTTTGCCTTGACGGCGCATGCAGGCGACTTCCTGCTGGCCGCGGGCCACGAGCTCTTCGCCGGCAGCCAGGGGACGGACATATTAGAAATCGAGCGTAATACGGTTTTGGACGAGCGCGGCCAGCCGCATCCGGACCACGATTTCGTCGAAGGCCAACAGCTCAGCCAGATACTCGCAGGTGCAGCGCAGCGTCGCCAATGTCAGGTCGTCGCTCAATTGCCGGAGCACTCCCGGCGCGTGCTCGCGCAAGAACAGCTCTCGGCAGCGTCCCTGCCAGCGCAGATGGTTCACGTAGTACACGTTACCAACTAGGTTGGTTTCTTCGAACCCGACCACGTGCCTGTATTCGTAAGCTCGGGTTCGAGCCGGCTCTTTGGCGAGAGGCGTCATCGGAGCCTTTCAGGACTTGAGCAAGATTGCCAGGACGAGCGGATCTTTGACGCCATTGACATTCGCTGAGTACGTGGCGATCGACAACGAGCCGGTCCGCAACAGGACCCATCCGTCCGGGCTGGCCGATTGCACGACCAGCGGAGCGTCAAGCGACACCCCTGCTTTCTTGAGGCACTCGCCAGCGGCCCAAATCCGCGTGGCCGCCTTGTCGAACTCACCCGAATCTTGCCGCGCAATGGTCACCGCCAGTCCGTTCCGCTGGCTTCCCAGCAGGTCGCGCCACAAGTCCACGGGGCGACAGGTGATCGTCTCCGCGTCGCAACCAACCGGGCCGCTGGCCGCGACCGAGAGTGTCAATCGACCGGAATGAGCCACCGACACGCTCGATTCGCCCGTCACTTCCGGCTTGCCGTCCGGCCGCCGGTAGACTTTCGTCGATCTCCCGAGCGCCCGCTGAATCGCACGATCGCTTTGGTCGGTCCGCTCGGCCTGGCCGTCCAACTGAACCGCAACGGAGGCAACGGCACCGGGAATCAGTTCGCCCACGCGTCGCTGCAAATACGGACCGAGCAATGACTCGGTCCAGGCACCTTGCGGCAGCGTGGCTCGAACCTGGCGAAGGCGGAGTCCCTCCCAACGTTCGCAAACCCGACCGTCGGTCCCCACGATTTCCATGTCGTAGACAAAAGTGTCATCCTGGTGCGACCGCTCTTGCGCATGGACGACGCAAGGGGCCGCCAACGGCTCGGGTCGGCGAACGATGCGATCCACGCCGATGGGCAAGATCGTGGCGTGCGGAATGCAAGCCTGGATCGCGTGCACGGCCGCGTCGCGGGCCCCCGGATCGCCCAACAGCAGCGTGTCCGACAGATATCCGCCAAACCATCGCGCCTCCTCGAGCGCGGCAATCTCCGCGATGCACGCGGTCGCCTCCAGACGACGATATCTGGCGAGGCGTTGAAACTGTCCACGGTGGAATAGCAGCCGTCCGTAAAGGTCTCGCCGCGGATCGATGGCGACCGGCTCGTCATTGTCATTGAGGCCGTGATCCAAAAGCGACGTTGCCAGCTCTTCCGCAGGCTGCGACGCAACCCGACAGACCGCGCGGAAGTGGTCGACCTGATAGCCGGTCTCCGCCGCCCGCACGACCACTTCGACGACGCCCGGCTCTCGCACCAGCGCCGCCAGACGGACCGTCGCGACCGTACCCTCGGGTACCACGATGGGCCGTTCCAGCTCGACCCGTTCGAATCCGGCCACCGACGACGAGCCGGTCAACGCCAGTGCGACTTGGGCCATCGCTTCAAGGCCCATGACCGCCGCAAACAGCGGCGCACCTTGGAACACGTGATCGGGGATGTGCGGATCAGTGCCCGCCGAGAGATTGACGTCGACGATCAACTCCACGCCCGGAACGTACACGCGAGGCCGCTCGATGAACCGCCAAAGGGGCAGCTCCGGACGGTCTATCCGCGCGGTCGGCGGATCACCGAAGCGCCCCGTCACCACGACCGCTGACGGCAACGCCGGTTGTCGCAACAGACGACCGAGTTGCTTAACTCCTTCGTCGGGAGTGATGGGTGTAATCCCTTGTTGCTTGAGCAAATCGATTCTGCCCAGCCGCTCTCCCATGCCAACGCCAGACCAGACAGACCATTCGATCGAGAGGCAACGGCAGTGGGGATGGCCAGCCGCCCATTCGTCGCAGAGCATCACCAGCCATTCATTGGCCACCGCGTAGTCGGCCTCGCCACGCAGGCCGGTTCGAGCAATGATCGAGCCAAAGCTGATCAACAAACGCAGTTGCTCTTGATCGACGGCCGACAGCACATTCCGCAGGCCCGCCACCTTTGGCTTCAGCGTTTCCAGAAACGCGGCATCGTCGAGCGCGCTGATCAGCCGCGGGACATTGGTTCCGGCGCCGTGCAGGATTGCCGTAATCGAACCCAAATCGGCTTGGGCCTGAGCGATTGCTTGCCGCACGGCCACCCGATCGGTAACGTCGGCGGCGTAATATCGGACGTTGGCCCCGGCTGCGGCCAGGCGCCGGAGGTTTGCGGCCAACTCGCCATCGAGATCCGGATGCGATCGGCCAACGAGGGCCAGTTTCGCTCCGGTTCGCTGCGCCAACCAGAGAGCAGACTCGGCGGCGATCCCTTTTCCACCTCCCGTGACGAGCAAAACGTCATCGGGACCGAGCGGCAGAGCGCCCGTTTCGTCAGTGCTCGGAGCCAGCCGCCACACGGGCTCGCGCCGCGTGCCGGCGCGGTCGTAATGGGCTTCGGCATATCCTCGGGCTGCCCGAATCTCCGCCACGACCCAGTCGGCGGCTTGCGGATGATCCTGGGGTAAGTCGATCACGCAGGTGGCCACTTCGGCCATTTCGAGGTGCAAGGTACGCGCGAAACTTCCGCCCCCTCCGTCTTGCTGGACAACGATAAAATAGCGCTCGCCCGCGTCGGCCGGAATGGCTCGCGCGGCTTCCAGGAACAACGGCACATGCCGATCGTCCGGCCGCGGCGGAAGGCACAAGATGACCCCTTTGCCGGGGAGTGAACTGGCACGCTGCCGCAGAATTTCCGCCAGAGGAAGGTCTCGCGGCGCGATCACGCGCCACGACCCAGAGGGTGACGAAACCTGAGACGGAGGCAACTCGCGCTCCACCAGTTCGACGACAAACGGACGAATCCATTGATCCACGCCGGTTAGCACCTCTTGCCGGGCATGCACCGGCGCGGCGGCACCGGTCTTGGCGAACTGCGCAAGCGCGGCAGCCACCTCGGCCACAGTAGCTTGTGCATAATCGGTTGGACTAGCTGGCGCCGGCAGGCCCAATTCCCGGGCTGCTTCGGCCACCAAATGGCCAACGGCGAGCGAGCTCAAGTGCAAATCTCGCAGCAGATGGTCCTCCTCTTTCACGACCGCCAGCGGCAGCTCGGCATGCTTGGCGACAAGTCGCTTCACGATGTCGCTTGCCGAAGGGCGGACGGCAGCCCCATTCAGCTCGCTCAGGGGCGCAGTCGCCGCGGCGCTCGGTGGCGGCTCTTCCGGCCGCCCCGCTGTGCGCTGGGTGATCGCTGTTTCGTCGGTGGGAGCCAATTCGCACGGATTGGCCAGGAATCTTGGCGGCCGCTCCAAATTGAAGGCACGAGTGAATCGGCCCTCGAACAAGGCGCGGTGTCGAATCGGCACGCCAAGAGTAAAAGCCGCGGCCAACGTATCGAGCAGAGGACGTAACGATTCGCCTGCGGCGTCCAGCGACAAAACGGGGGTGTCCACCAGGGCTCCCATAATCCCGCGCATTACCGTTCCTGGCCCCATTTCGATCCACAGGTTCACTCGATCGGCAGCGCAGTCGACTGCCTCGATCAGCCGCACCGGAGAGTTCATCTGCTGTTCGAGCAATTGGGCCAGGTTGTGGTGCGGCTCGAGCAGCGTGCCGGTGATCGTCGACGCGACCGGAAGGTGCAGCGGCCCAAGGGTCTCGCGGGCCAAATGCCGCGCGAGCGCCGCTGCCGCATCGGCCACCAGGGGCGAATGGAATGCGTGCGACACCGGCAGGGTGACCGCTTCCAAGCCGTGGGCCCTGGCGTTGGCGACCACGGCGGCCACTGCCGAGAGTTCGCCTGAAACAATCGTTTGCTTGGCGGAGTTGAAACCCGCTATCACGACCCCGGAATCCAGAAGCAGGCTCCGCACCACATGCGCTGCGGCCGCGATGCTGGCCATTCCGCCTCCAGGCTTGCCGAAGTCAGCAACCGCCTTGCCGCGCGCGCCCGCGACGCGAAGCAGCATCGCCTCGTCCATCGCGCCGGCCCAGCAATAGGCCGTCAGCTCGCCAAGGCTTTGGCCGACGCCGACGCTGGCTTCGATCCCCAGCCGCTCGAGCATTCGGAGTGCGGCCAGCGACGCGGTACAAATGGCCGGCTGCGCGATTTCGGTTGCCACGCCGTCGTTTCCAACAGGCAGGGCGGCGCTCGCATACAACTCGGCGACCGCGTCGAAACGAAGTCGCCAGATACCTCCGGTCAGATGCGCAGGCGAACCCTGGCCGGGAAACAAGAAGCCGATACGTGGCTTGTTTGTGCCCAGGCCCAAGGCAATGCCGCCACGCGCATCGAGGCGCTCCGTCAGGCCCTCCTCCAGCCAAGAGGCGAGCGTTTTCAACCGGCCGGCCAGTTCCGAGGGCGAGGCGGCAACCACGGCCGCTCGCACCGGCCCAAATTCCAAGCGACGCGAAAGTTCGGCCGCCAGGTCCCCCATTTCCGCCAGTGAGACTCCCTCGGCCCGAACAGCCAGCGCACTCACCTGGGCGGCAAAAGAATTTCGGTCCGCTGCGCTGAGGAGGAACAACTCGGCATCTTGCATGGAGCCGAGAACACATCGGCTGGCCGAGTCGAGCGTGCGGCGGCGCTGCCGCGCGATGCCTTCGAGCACGAGGTGCGTATTGATGCCGCCGAAACCCATCGCGCTCACGCCCGCTCGTAGGGGCTGGTCGGCTGGCCAAGCCTTGCCTTCACGCAACAATTCGAGCGCCGGCGGTTGCCCGTCTCGCGCCTTCAGTTCCGGATGAGGCGTTTCCCAGCCGCAGGTCGGAGGAAGCAATTGCGTTTGCAGCGCCATTGTCGTCTTGATCAGTCCCGCCAATCCCGCCGCCGCCTTGGTATGGCCGATGTTGGCTTTGATCGAACCGATAGCAGCGGGAGGGGCGCTGGAGTTCGCCGCTCGTCGGGCGAAAGAAAGCACTTTCAACTCGGTCGCGTCGCCGATCGCCGTGCCGGTCCCGTGCCCCTCGAAATAGCTCACGGTGTCGATGCCAAACCCCGCTCGTCGGTAGGCGCGCTCCAAGGCGAGCTGTTGCCCGGCGACTTCCGGCCGCGTGATTCCACCCTGGCCGTCCGACGAAATGCCCCAGCCGCGGATCACCGCGTAGATCCGCCGGCCTTGCTCGACTGCATCGCCGTGACGCATCAGCACAACCATGCCGCACCCTTCACCCGGCCAAAACCCGGCCGAGCGGGCGTCGTACACTCGCATCTGCTCCAGTGCCAGCGCGCCCACTTTGGCAAAGCCAACCAACTCGAACGGGTCAAGACTCAGGTCCACGCCCCCGGCGATCGCTACGTCCAGGTCTCGGGTCAACAATGCCGAGCAAGCATTCGCCACGGCAAGCAGCGACGAGGCGCATGCGCCGTCGACCGTGTAGCCTCCCCCTTTGAAGTCGAAGTGATTGCAAATTCGGCCGGCGATCGTGTTCGAGAGCCCGCCGGCCAGTGTTTCGTCGCCCACCGGCGGAAAGGGCGCCTTATACAGCTCCGCAAGCTCGTCGAGAAAGTGGGATTTGTCGGCCAGCGAGCAGTCGCAGCGCGCCAGCGTGGCATCGACCACGCGCCGCACGTACGGCCAGCGCAGCCGCATCAAGTTGGCCCGCGAGAATTCGCCGGTCAGCGAATTGCCCAGCAGGACGCCAGTATTCGTTTTGGTCAGGCCATCTCCCTGAGCGAATCCGGCGTCGGCCAGCGCACGGCCGGCGATGTCGAGCGCCAGCCAGTGGGTCATGTCCGCGGCCCGGAACGTGCTGCCCGAGACGCGAAACTTCTCGCGGTCGAACTCGTAGTCCTCGACCACCGCGGCCTGCGCCGAGTAGGTCGCGTCGGCCGTGCCACGGTCGGGCGACCAATAATCCGCCAGCCGCAATCGTTCGGGGGGCATCCGCCGAAATGCACGCCGCTGGGCCAGGACGTTCTCCCAAAGTTCGTCGGGCGACCGAGCGTCCGGATAGCGGCAAGCCATGCCGACGATGGCGACTGCGGGTGTCATCACTCCGCCCTCCCGACCATGGCCGCTTGCACTACGCCGGCCGGCTCCGGAATGAGAGTCGCCGGGGCAGGAGCTGGCCGCACTTCGACCGCGGCCACGGTCACGCCCATCCATTCACGAGCCCAGTGGTACGTGCCGCGTACCGTGCTGACAATCGTCAAGGCAAAGAACAGCCCAAACACGATGTGAAACACCATCAGCAGTCCGTACGCTGCCGCCACCGCCGCGCCGAATGCAACCTGGCCGCGGGTGCTCGTCGGTGTCGTCGGGGGATCGGTGACCATATAGAACGTGTAGAGGATAAACGCGACTCCCGACATCGGCATCAAGGCGCCCGGGAGCGATGAGCCGAGCGTCCAATGCCGGATCAGCGCTTGTAGGGCAAAGCAACTAAGCCAAGCCGTGATCAAGGGCAGTCTCCGAGTGTATCGCGTGTTCAAGAAGCTGCCGGAGCAGACGATCACCATCGGTACCAGCCAGTCGCCGACCGATTGCAAATTCTCGGTGAAGTGGTAAGGCGGTGCGATCCCGACCCAGGGGAAGAGCAGCAGGGTGACGGTGATCCCGAAGTTCGAGGGGTTATAAAAGTGCCGGCTCTGATGGTTGAGTCGGATGCGAAGAATAGTTTTGGAAGCGATCGCCAAGGACGCCGCGAAGGCGATCAGCCACAGCCGGTCGTTGGCATACAGCAGCATCGAGCAGGCCAGACCGCTGATCTGCGCGGGAAGAAAGAAGTCGACCATTTTCTTAAAGCCGCCGGCGAATCGGTATGGCCTGCGGCGCACCCAGGCGTCGACCAATTCGAGCAAAAACTCGGTCGAATAGGCCGCTGCCAGCCCGACCAGCGGCTGCGCCCACGATTGTTCGAATCCGAACCAGACGTGGCCGAGGATGGTGAAAATCGTGATGGCCGCGGCAAACCGGCGCAGCCCGCCCAGGCGGTCGGCCGCATACCATTGGTTGGAGTTAGTGCTCGCCTGAATCACAGTGAAATCCTCAATCGTGTCGTTTACTTTCCGTCGAATCCGCCAACACAACCGTGTGCCAGCCGGGCGTCATTTCGAGCGTTGTTTTCTCGACGCGGCCAGTCGGGGTGCGCCAATGAACGTCAACTTTCAAAACGGTGTCGGCCGGCGTGGCGCCCAGCCCAAAGTGCAGGTCGCTGCTGCGCTTGCCCGAGTGGCCATTGCCGCCGTCGACCAAAGCAATCAATCGCTTCCCACCCGCGAGTTCGACGCGGGCAAGCGCGCCGATCGCCGCTCGAGTGCCACTCACCGCGAGATGGCCGGGCCGGATCGACGTCGGCTGCGTGTCTCCGGCGCCGCACGGGACCAGCAATCTCAGCGCAAGGAATGACCCGGGCGAGGGGCAGTCGTTCCG